>JANMIS010000798.1:0-3611 GCA_031375925.1 Synechococcales cyanobacterium OTE_70_concoct_197_sub | reverse complement strand
AGTGTACGAACAGGTCGTCACCACCATCTTGAGGAGTGATAAAGCCAAAGCCTTTTTCATCGTTGAACCATTTAACAGTACCGTTTTTGCGATTAGACATAATGTTGCTCCAAGAAATACATACCATCAATAGCACAAATGAATGTCTATAAGTTTGAATTTGGAATTGCGGCAAAATCCCCCTTTCTAAGAGGGCCTAGAGCGATCGAGACTCTCCCCATCAACTACGAAAACGCATAAACCAACTGTGTCTCCAATTGACCTTCCAAGGTCGATCGCACCTCACCCATGGCTACCGATCGCCGATCGATTTGAACTTGAAGCCCCACAAGAGGGTCGCTGCCGTCCGATAGGAAAAATGACATCTTTTCGATCGTGACCCATTTTGCGAGTTGAGCCACCAGATTAGCAATGGATTCGGTGTAGCCATTTTCCGGCTCATTAAACCAAGTTGACGACACTTCCTCCCCGCGCTCAGTGCCCAAATTGACGACCAGCCCATTCTCAGAACCCAAAATCGACGCAGCCATCGGACGCACTTCCTCTTCCAGCATTAGCCCAAATCCCCTCGACAAAAACTTCACTTTTTCTAGGCGCTCATAGCGTTCTGCCAAAGTTTTAGGTTGGTCTTTCCACTCGATCGCTAGCGTCATCAAATAATTTCCCACCAGCAAATGCCCCATCTTCTCAGCCTTTGTTGCTAAGTAGCTGGCATTGTAATCGGTCGCTTCAATCAACAACGGCACCCGATCGACCATCTCTAGCCCATACCCCTTGAGTCCCGCAATTTTCCGAGGATTGTTTGTAATTAACCGAATCCGCTGAATCCCAAGATCGTTCAAAATCTGAGCGCCCACGCCGTAGTCCCGCAGATCTGCCGGAAACCCCAGCCGCTCATTCGCTTCTACCGTATCTAGGCCAATGTCCTGCAAAGAATAGGCGCGCAGCTTGTTCACCAGCCCAATGCCACGCCCCTCTTGACGCAGATAAACAATGACGCCTTGGCCTGCCTGGTCGATCATCTTCATGGCGGCTTGAAGCTGCATCTGACAGTCGCAACGCAAAGAACCTAAGGCATCTCCCGTTAAGCATTCTGAATGGACGCGCACCATAACAGAGGACTGGGAAAATTGCTCTGGGTTGCCCTTAACGATCGCCACATGCTCCGTCCCATCTAGCGTGTTGCGATAGCCGTAGATTTGAAACTGCCCATACTGGGACGGTAGATTTGCCACCGTTTCACGCTGAACGAAGCGCTCGTGGCGTAGGCGATAGCTAATGAGGTCCGCAATGCTGATCAGCTTAAGATTGTGCTCTTTGGCGTAGGTCACCAGATCCGGCAACCGAGACATGGATCCATCAGAATTCTGAATTTCACAAATGACGCCCGCTGGGTACAGGCCCGCGAGTTGCGCTAAATCTACTGCCGCTTCTGTATGGCCTGCACGCTTTAATACACCGCCTTCACGGGCGCGCAAAGGAAAAATGTGGCCAGGGCGTCGTAAATCGTTGGGCTTGGTCTTGGGGTCAAGGGTGACTTGAATGGTGCGAGAGCGATCGTCCGCCGAAATGCCCGTCGTTACACCCACCGCAGGCGAAGCATCAATGCTGACGGTAAAGGCCGTTTGATTACTATCGGTATTTTCTTTCACCATCAACGGTAGGTCCAGCTCATCCAACCGATCGCCCGTCATAGCCAGACAAATCAGCCCTCTCGCCTCCACTGCCATAAAATTGATCATGTCTGAGGTCGCAAACTGCGCTGCACAGATTAAATCGCCCTCATTCTCACGATTTTCATCATCGACGACGACGATTGATTTGCCAATTTTCAGGTCAGCCAAAGCAGATTCAATGGAGTCAAACACAAAATTAGTGGTGAAATGGGGTTGAGGTAGTCGGATTGAGAAGTTCAAGATGGAACACCGTTGAGATTTATGAAGCTATTGAGTAACCCCTTTCAGGGCTGTCTGTATCTAGTCTTAATGTCTATAAGAATTAACTGAATACCGAATCTAGGTCAAGTAAAAGCTGTGATTTCCTCCGTATTTATATGGAAATAAAAAAAGCTGCACCCCGAGACCTTGACACCTTAAGATGCCTATTCTATCTACTTTCTCTCCCAAACGGATCGATCTGCCAATAATTTATGCTGGTAGAATTACGGTCGATCGAAGGTCTTACCCATTGTATCCAAACTGCTGGAGAATACGGGACATAATCCTAACAGAGCAGCCCTACCGATCGGCCCAGATGCTTGAAAGGGTTCACTTATTCGATGAACCTTAGTGAAATTTCGTATCGTTTTCGTGAAGATGACCGTGACTAAAACGCAAGCGGCCCCGTGAGATTCTTAGTGAGATGAGCGGCTTAGGGTTTCAGCGAGAACTTTAATCCGCTTCAGTTGGGCGGTCATGTCCGCTTGGGTTAGATCTTGAGCAAAACGATCGAAACCAAAGCGAATCAACGGATTAGGGATTTCAAAAGAAAATTGATTGATGAGCCGAGTACCTGTAGCGATGGGTTCACATTCCCACCGATCGGTCCCGACAAAAAAGCCTTGGAATGACCAAACAACCAGACCCGGGGCGCGCTCGATGACTTGATTTTGGAGCGTGGGTTTGAACAACGGCAGATTAATCACAAACCGACTCTGAGCGCCGAGATCGGTGGACCAAAGATCCCCCATGGGTTCGCAGACCAACATCGGGTTAAGCCACTGAGCCATGCGGTGACGATCGGTAATGCATTGCTCCACTGTCGTGGCACTCGCTTGGATTTCGATCGCATTTTCAAAGCAGCGAATCGGTGGGACGGTGGGTTTTAGAGGCATGGGTTTGGAGAGGTTGGTTTAGAACAGTGGGTTTTAGATTAGTGAGGCGTTAAGCACTATGCTTATCAATGGTAATTGGTGGTAAAGGCATTTTTGCCCGCTGCCTTCGTCTATCCCTCGTCGCTATGTCTACGCCCGATCGTAAACCGATTCTCCTCGACTTCGAAAAACCCCTTGCCGAGCTTGAAGAACAAATCAAGCAGGTCCGAGACTTGGCGATTGAGACAGAAGTGGATGTGTCGGGTCAGATTTCGCAGTTGGAAGCGCGGGCTGTTCAGCTTCGCAGAGAAATTTTTAGTAGCCTCACCCCGCAGCAGCGGCTTCAGGTCGCCCGCCATCCTAGACGCCCAACGACGCTGGATTATATTCAGGCGATTAGTGACGATTGGCTAGAGTTGCATGGCGATCGGGCTGGGTTTGATGATTTGGCCATGGTGGGCGGTTTGGGCCGCATTGATGGTCGTCCGGTGGTGATGCTCGGTCAGCAAAAGGGCCGCAATACTAAAGATAATATTCAACGAAATTTCGGTCAGGCGTCGCCCAGTGGCTATCGTAAGGCGATTCGGCTAATGGAACATGCCGATCGGTTTGGGATGCCGATTTTGACCTTTATTGATACTCCAGCCGCTTGGGCGGGGCTTGAAGCGGAGGAGTATGGACAAGGCGAGGCGATCGCATTTAATTTACGAGAAATGTTTAAATTTGAGGTGCCGATTATTTGTACGGTGGTCGGGGAAGGGGGATCCGGGGGCGCGCTGGGCATTGGCGTGGGCGATCG
>JANMIS010000776.1:0-1985 GCA_031375925.1 Synechococcales cyanobacterium OTE_70_concoct_197_sub | reverse complement strand
CAAAATCATTCTTTCAAATCTTGGATTCTGATTCTAGTCAACATATTGTAATTGAAAATGCAAAGCAAGGATTAAGCTTTATCCCGGATTTCTCACAAACTGAACGGTGAGTCAACAAAAACAATGAATTTGTGAATGATGAAGAGAAATAGATAAATCCACTTTACGAATTCATCAAAATCACAAAAATAATCCACCTAGAATTGGGGATTGTCGTGGAAATGGCGACTTATTCATAGTATGGACGTCAGAAAATGAGAGCCTTGACCGTCTCCTCACTCAAAGTATTCAGTTGATTCCCTACTCCAAAAAGGAGCTATCCCGGCGTGGTTAATCCGATGAGTCGTTGATAAACCTGGTCAAATAATCGGTGTCCAGCCCAGTCAGAACTAAAGGAAATCAACACCCTTCGAGCTGAAACTCGAATTTGGGCCGAGGCTTTAAGCAATTTCCGTCGAATCGTCCCACATTGCGCCACCGCTAATTCTGTCCCCTCTAGGGTCTGTTGCCGTAAATTTTGAATCAGGACATAGGCAAAAGACGAAAACCAGAGCCGAAGTTGATTGCTCTCAAATTCATGGGTTGAGGTCCGGTCACTGAACAAATCCATTTGATGTTCCTTGATGCGATTTTCCATTTCACCCCTTGGACAATAATAGTCGGCGTGAAGTTTAGCCGGGGCGATCTGTTGGGCCGTCCAAGAGGACACAATAAAATGACGTCTTACACCTTTGCCGTCGTAGGTCAATTTACAAACCAGTCGTCGGGCAATGGACCAAGATTTCTCCGTCTGATAATTGAGGGACTGATAATACACCTGGGCCGGGACTAAGGCATCCAAGTCGGCGTCCGAAATGTCGCCTAGTCGAGCCTTCAATTCTGCCGCAATGGTTTCTCTCGACTGGACATAAGCCGCTTTTGCCCGCGCTTCTAAATGCCAAGTTCGGTCTCTCAATCGCGCATTACTGGCATGAGCCACCACATATTCCACTCCTGGATGGCTTTCACACCAAGCCATGATGTCCTCCCGACTATAGGCACTATCACCTCGAACAACAATTTCAACCTGGGGCCATTGCGCTCGGATTTGCGGAATGATTCGCTGTAATTCGTCTAAGGCTCCCGCCGCTGGGTCTACATTCGAGGGTCTTAATTTAGAACTTAACAGATGCCGTCCACAGAAGATCAACAACGGTGTGTAACAGGTTTGACCATAATATCCATTAAATGAGGTTTCTAATTGCTGACCATGAACTTCATCATTGGTCACATCCATATCTAAAATAATCTGTTTTGGATGCGCTGGATGGTGTTCTAAAAACAGCATGACTAGAAGCTTCTCAATGGCCTCAGGGGACAGACTATATTTCTGATATCGTTCCTGGGATAAGTCAAGGGGAACCTGCATGGCTTGTTCGAGACGATTGAGTGTACTTTTCCCAGCTAAGGGCGCACAGCGGGAATGATGACTTTCTAGTTTTCCCAGAGCAATCCCAAACATCTTGTCATGGCGGATATCATCATGGTCATTCAGATCTTCGTAGCCTTGAACCAAACCATACAACCGTTGAGCCAATAAATCTTTGAGAGAATGTTGAACATATCGCCCATCCCGATGGTCCGTGAAACAGGCGGCGAGTCGTGCACTCAGACCTAATTTTTGATCTAGAGCGGATACCAAGATTAATCCGCCATCTTGCGTCATCTCACCGCCTTTGAAATCGGTCAAGATTTGACGTCCATCTAGACGTCCAAATTCATAGGATTTTGGAGTACACTCTGTATTTAGTGAGGTCATAGGAAGAAATGCCTGGATTCTTTGTGGTTACTGCATTCTGGCAGATTTTCCACCTCACGCCTTATTTATTTGTGAGATATCCGGGTTTAACGGTTCCGATCGCCCGGACATAATCGATCGATACATTGGGGCTTAATTGAACTCACGAGTGCTTTAAACTTCGCAATCTTTGCACCATTAAGATTTA
>JANMIS010000702.1:0-1124 GCA_031375925.1 Synechococcales cyanobacterium OTE_70_concoct_197_sub | reverse complement strand
GGCGATGTTCGAGTAGACGGTAAACGACTAATGAATGCTACATCGCATGCGTACATTCCAGGGGAGCCTTTATCTCTTGCAAATCGGCTTCGACCGGATTTCTTCGAAAAACTCGAAGCAATTATTTGCGAGCTCCACGCGCGACGCATTGCATATGTCGACCTCCATAAGGCAGAAAACATTATCGTTGGTGAAGATGGGCTACCTTACCTGATTGATTTTCAGATCAGCTTGACCCTTGTTCGATACTGGGGACTAGATTGGCTATTTAAGTTCTTTGCCAGCAGCGACCTTTACCACCTAGAAAAACACCAACGCTTTCGCGCAAACATATCAATGACCACTATGTTTCGTCCATGGTGGATTCGATGGCATCGACGACTCACTATCCCCATTCGAAGTCTTAGGCGGCGATTCCTGGTCTGTATTGGTGTCCGACGTGGAGTGGGATATTCCTTTTCAGAAAACACAACAGAAGTCGGTCTGCGCAAATAGCGATTTTTCTAGTAGCCAGCACTCGACGTTGGGTTATCGGATGTTGGCGAGGATTATTCGAAAGGTACATCCTTTTTGCATGCAAGTCTGTCTCGGATATCCAATTGCAAATATCAAATCGCAAATCCGAAGCGAATGTTCAGAAGGTGTGGCCAAAAGACCTAGCCTATGCGTCGGTTGGTAAACAAACGACGCCAGTGCTCTGAACAACGCGACACGCAAAGCTGAGCCGTTGGAGATGCAACAAACGACCGGCCGCTGCTCCTTTACAGCGTCGCGCTAGGCGAAGTTGACTTGGTTCCGTCCAACTTATCCAGAATGCGGTAGAGGCTCCTGCGGGCTATCCCTAATTCTCGTGCGGCTTTCGCTTTGTTACCGTTGTTGCGGCGCAGTACTTCGGCGATATGCATTTGGGACAATGACTCAAGCGAAATGGAATCACCGATCTCTATGGAATTGGCGGGCGACGGCAAGGAACCTGACCTCTCGGCTTGACGGAGCTCTTGCGGAAGATTTCCTAAACTAATGAGGTGATCATCCGCCAGAATCTTGGCTCGCTCAAGTGCATTGATCAATTGTCGTATATTGCCAGGCCATTGGCTCGATTGAAACAACTCCTGAACTCCAGC
>JANMIS010000698.1:0-1869 GCA_031375925.1 Synechococcales cyanobacterium OTE_70_concoct_197_sub | reverse complement strand
CTGCTGAGGTGAAGAAAAAGCCGGGATTTTTGCCGAAGGTGGGCGATCGGGTCAGGATTCCGCGCATTGGGCAGACAGCGGAGGTCTTGGACTGTGACGGCGAAGACCTGACAGTGAGATTTGGGATCATGAAAATGAACGTCTCAATCTATGAAATAGAATCACTACAGGGTCAGAAAGTAGAACGAGAAGAGAAGCCAAAAGAAGAACGAAAAGCAAAAGCCCAAGCCACACCAAATCCAACGCCATCTGCTCCGGCTGTACGAACGGAAAGCACCACATTTGATATTCGGGGACAGCGGGTAAGCGATGCAGAAATAGTGATCGATCGTGCCCTAGCCTCTAACTACGGTCCCATTTGGATCATCCATGGACATGGCACAGGCAAGCTCAAGCAGGGCGTTCACGCCTATCTAAAGCGGCATGATCGAGTCGCGAAGTTTGAACCTGCTGAAAAGTATGATGGAGGGGCAGGAGTAACAGTGGCTTATCCAAAATAGCCTAATCAATTCATTCATCGTTGAAGCATCAATTTCTGGGGGAACACAAATGCCCTTGTCTATCTCCTATTCCGAACTCCGATCGCAAATCAGTCCCGGTGATGTCATTGTTTTTTCTGGGAAAGATCTACCATCCCATGTTGTTAAAATTGCGACCCAATCTGACTATGTTCATGTTGCAATTGTGCTTTCTGTAGAAGACGATCGCGATGATGGCAATTGCATTTTATTAGCAGAGTCGCATATTGACACCAGCTTGCCTAGCATTGGAACCGGGGCCTGCACTCAAGGCGCACAGATTCAATGGCTAGAGCAACGCCTAAAAAGCTGTCAAGATCCCGTTCGCTGGTCAAAACTCCATCCCGAACTCAACCGTGCCGAAACCATCAAACTTCAAAGCTGGCTATGGGAAATCGAACAGTCTAAAGTCGGGTATGACTATCTGCAAGCGATCGGTGCAGGCATCGGCATTTGTAGCAACACCGACTTCTCCGCATTATTCTGTTCAGAACTCGTCACCCGCGCCTTGCAAATCGTTGGGCGCGTTTTTCCTGATATCAATGCTTCCGCCACCACTCCTGCAAATGTGATTGCTTTTCCCTGTCTCATGCCGCCGATCGACATTCAATATAACCAACGATTGAAACAATCTGCGTTTTAACGCAACCAAATCCTTAGTTTCCGACCAAGATTGCCACGAGAATTTGTAAAAGTTCTTCAAGTTCATTAGGAATGCGATAGAGATTACGATCTTCAATAACTTTGCGTTCCGATCGACAAAATTTGCCAAATTTCCAAATCTCGCCCGTAGTCACAGCACCATAGAGATAAGGCAATTCTGAACTTGTTAAATCGGTCCATTGATCGATCGCAATTAATTCCACGGCTAATTGAGTAAAACCTTTTCCCAGATCTGATTGTTTTGCCTCAATGACCAGTAGATTCTCCTTGGCAGCAAGGTAGTAATCCAAATTGCCCCGGAGCCAATCATTGACAACGATCGGATATTCAATATTCAACCGTGCATCCACCTGAGAACAAATCTCCAGCAACGTCGGAGCCACCATCACTTCTCGCCGAGCAATTTCACTAATCGGATTGACATGAGTGAGATTGCGTTCGAGATAGTTCGACAAAAATTCATAACAAGGCAGCGCCCCAGAGTAGTGAGGCAATGCCAAACGTTGTCGCTCTAAAGTACAACCCAAATCCGCCAAAATATCCTCAGGTGAAAACGACAACGAGAAATAGTTGCTGAAGCTATAACTCTGACCCGGAATCAAAACCTTAGGTTTTGGTAAATTAGATAGATTCATTCCATGAATTCCTAATTAAGTAATCTCCCCTTCCTCTCCCACACTTGGGAGAG
>JANMIS010000697.1:0-8090 GCA_031375925.1 Synechococcales cyanobacterium OTE_70_concoct_197_sub | reverse complement strand
TGAATGAAGACTTTGCCATCTGGCTTTAGAAAAGACGCTAATTTTTTAAAGGCATTCGTTAAATTTCCGATATGACAAAAGACTCCGATCGATAAAATTTTGTCAAATTTCTGCTCAAATTGAATTTCATTGAGATCGCCTTCACACAGTGTGAACCGATCGGAACTGAGATAGCTCTCTGGGTCTTTCATTTTGCCACGCATGTACTCGCATTGCTCATGGCTTAAGTTCAATCCGGTGAATTGCACATTTGGAAATTTGGACAAAATATAATTTGGAACGCAGCCCCATCCACAACCAAAATCCAAGATCCGATCGCCATCCACAATGCCCGATCGTTCAATCACTTGGTCAATCATGTGCATTTGGGATTCTTCTAAGGTCGTTGCGCCCTGTTCCCACAGTCCCATACTGTATTTTGGATACATCAGCTTGCTTTCACCCATCATTTGATTCATCATAGGCTGTGGCAAATCATACTGAATTTTCATCAGTTCTTTGGATGATTCTGCCAAATGATCAGACTCATTCAAGACCCACTCATAGGGTGCTAAGAGTCCTGGACAATATTTAAACAGGATTGGCATTGTCGCGTGCAAGGTCGAAACCAAAACCTCATCAGGCACTTCTAAGCCATTAATATAAGCTTCTGCTAGGCCCATTTGAAGCACATTAAAGCCACTGGCGATCGATCGGGTGAGTTGGTAGGCGATCGGGCTTTTGTGTTTCATGTCGCCGACGATTGGCAAATGTTGATCTAAAAAAGGTATTGTAGAAGTCATCTTAAAGTTCTCTTGATTGATGATCCTAACGATCGCACCTTTATTGGGGTTCTTAAGATTGACTTATACAATGATTTGTTTCGACATATAGCAATCTGAAATCATTCGTGAGAATCAAATTGGATTGCTATATATGAACCCTCTCCATTAAAGGATCAAAATGTTGCATCTAAGCCAACTCGAAATGTCGTTGCGGGTTCATAGATCCGGTTTGTTTTTTCATAGGTGCCGCCGAAGAGGTTTTGGAGATAAAGGGTGACTCCGAGGTTTTGGCTAAGGGGAACGCGGGCATTGAGATCGACGTTGAACCAAGCAGGTGAATAGGAAAGCACGTCGTCAGTTAAATTAAGGAAAAACGATCGGCGTGAACCGCTGTAGTAATTAGTCAACAGATTTGCCTGCCAACCCCGATGCTCATAACCAACCCCCAACTGTGCCACAGAAAAGGGAATTTGATTAAGCTGTCTGCCTTTGTCAGCGCCAGATTGAATCTGCGCGTCAGTATAGGTGTAGTTCAAAAAAGTTCGCCATTCGGGTGTGACTTTGTATTGCAATGCGAGTTCGAGTCCATTAGTTGTAACAAGTCCAATGTTTTGCCATTGGCTAACGGTTCGGCCATTAAGTAGGGTCGGCTGAATCCCGAGTCGATCGTTGAGACTGTTCCCAAAATAAGTCAATTGCCCTGTAAATTTCTCATTGAATTTAACATCAAATCCAGCAGTCCAAGCAGTCCCAAACTCAGGTTTAAGATTGCTATTGGGGAACCAACCGTGGACGGTATCGTAAGCATAAAGTTGGTCAAGTCCAGGCAGACGGTTGACGGAGACGACGCTTCCTCGGAGATTGACGTTGGGGGTGGCGCTCCAGTTTAAGCCTAAGCTAGGGTTAAAAGAGCTTCCGTGACGTTCGCTAAAATTTTGGCGCAGGCCCAACTCCGCTTGTAAATTTTTAGCAATATCGATCGTACCTAGTGCAAAGAGCGATGGTAGAAAACGCGATTGGTCGATTCTGCCATTGTTAACGATCGCGCTGGGATTCGTACTGAGTGCATTAGAGACTAACGATTCATTTTTTACATCCGTTCCCCATCGCAATTTTACTCCCTTTACAATTTGCCAATCATGATCAGCGCGGAAGCTCAAGCGTTGACTGTCAAGATCGCCCTGACGATAAAATGATGCACCTGTCGGACCATAAGTATTGAAGTAGTCGCGGTTGTAACCCAATGTCAGATTCAAAATCGAGTCCTTAGCGAGTTCCGATCGTAAGTTCAGCCCAATATTGTAGGCATCGTGATCAAGTCTATCTTTTTGCAATGGGAACCCAAAATAGATTAAACCCTTTTGGCTCGTGAGTTTGGTCGCGTCAAAAGTTAATGTGTTACGAGGATCGAGGGCGGCGCTGATGCGTCCGTAGAAGCTATTATTAGCAGTATCTGCATTGAAGAGCTTGCCATCTGGGCCTCGGTTTGCTGCACCTACGGGAACATCATAGTTATTGTCAGAGCGAGATTGCTCAAATCCGATCGCATAGTCAAATCCCTTCCCTGAACCCGTGTAGCTGGCGCTGTAGGTCTGTTGCCCAAAGCTTCCGAGCATAACGCCTAGCTTTAATTCTGGCTTTTGACTGCCGGGTTTTGTAATGATGTTGACAACCCCACCAAACGCTTCCGAACCATAGAGAGTGGAGGCACTGCCGCTGGAGAGTTCAATGCGATCGATCGTGCTGGTTGGAATGCTATTTAGGTCAATGTTACCGTGGTAGGTATTGGTGTTGGGACTGATGTTACGACCATTAAGCAAATAAATAGATTGATTAACGCTGGCCCCGCGATAGGTTCCGCCTGTATGAATATCAGCGGCAAATCCAGTATTGTTAACTGTAAATCCCGGTTGATTTTTAAGGACTTCTGAAATACTACGACTGCCCTGTTTTTTGATGTCTTCTTGATTAACTGTGTAGACGGGTGTTGCAGCAGGTTTGGGCTTGTTTTTCCCGGTGACAACGACTTCTTCTTCAACGATTTGAGCCGTTTGCGAGAGAAGGAGGGCTGCTGCGGTGGTTGTGGGTAAGGCTAGGTCCTGTGTGCGAACGATGCTTTTCGAGCTAAAGCCGATCGGAGTTTCGGCAAGAGCAGGGGTAGCGAGAAGTAGAAGATGGCCTAAGACGATCGTGCATTGAGGCTGAAATTTGAGAAACATGACCTAAGACCAATTTTGAACAGGAAATACAATGACTCAGTTCATTGTGAGGAGTCAGACTAATATCTGTCAAAAGACGGACTGTAGAAGTTGAAATTTAATCGGGGTTAAGTCTAACCGCCTAGCTTAATTTTTAAGTTCATGCGTTAGATGCAATTCCAAAATTTATGGCGTGGCGGGAGCGGGGATGATGGGATCGATCGGTTCTGCGACAGTCGGTTCTGCAACGGTTGACTGAGGAGTGATTGGTTCAGGTATCGGATTTGCGATGGGTTCTGCAACTGGAGGCGCAATAGGTGAGGGGACGGGATTGATCGGTTCGATAATCGATTGAGGAACGGCGGGTGTAGCAGGTTGGGGAATGGATTCGGGAATAGCTTGGGGTGCAGATTCGGGAATGGGTTTGGCGATCGGTTCTGCGGCTGGAATAGGTTCGATCGGGGTAGCGGGGCCTTCGGCTGCGGGAGGTTGGGGCGTTGAAATAGCACGTTCGGCTTGTTCTTGACGGCGGCGTTCTTCCTGCTGACGGGAAAACTCAGACCCTTCCTGTTGGGACGTGATGGGAAGATTACTACTGAAGCCTTCATCCGAGGGCTTGTATTTCCGAGTTCTAGCGTATTCGAGAGCCTTCCGATCGACCTCTTCATTTCCACTAGAGCGGCCTAATGTCGCTTCAATGACATTGCCATCTCGGTCAACTGTGAGCCGGATGTCAGCCTTTCCTTCTGAACCGAGGTATTCATTCAAGCTACAATTTTCAAGGCACTGAGGTGCTTTTTTGGGAACTGGTCGAGTCGGTGTAACGATCGCGACGGGTGGTTTTTGCGGTGCAGTTGATGATGCGGGAACGATCACAGGTAATGGCATCGGCGCAGATGAGGTTGGAGAATCAGCTTTTCTAATCGATGTATTTGGATTAGTCGTCACAGGGCCATTGCCTGCTCCGAGGGGTAAGCTGGGATTGTTCGCTGTATTATTTCCCCTTTGGTTTTTTCCACCTTTCTCTCCATTCAGGTCACCCAGATTTCCAGGGTTATTTTTCTTATCTGTTAAGTTGGAACCAATGGATTTTGATTCAGTTTTTTTCTTAGGATCAATCGGCTTTTTATCTAGGTCGATCGTATCGTCTGCGATTGCTTCAGTTGAAGCGTCGCTCGGCATCACCTGTGGTGGTTCAATGCTCGGCACCTCTGGCGCTTTAACATCAGGTGATGCAAAGGGATTTCCCAATGTTGGAATATTGTTGCCATCTTTTGTGCCACTTAGGGCTTGACTCTGGAACAGAGAAAGTTTAAGGTCACCGCCCCCTGCTAGGCTCTTTGACGCTTCAGGTGTTTGGTCAGGGGATGTTGAATTTTCTCCCGTAATAATCTCGACTTCATCGATCGCTGCGCTACTGCGCCCTATCAAAAGTAAACCGCCACCGATCGCCATCCCGTGCAAAATGAGTGCGATCGGGACCGCCAACTTTAAGAAAATCGCCTGCTGCTGCTTTTCTTGTTGACGATGCTGAAATGCGGACTGAGATGGGGGTTGGAGCGTTGAGGAAGCTTTCATTGCAGACCAAACTCTGAACTACTACAGCCTGTCTTATTGAGATAGACTTGCACTTACAGCCAATAAGGTACCATAATTCTCCAATGTGTTGGTATTAAAAAAGTCATAAGAAGACGTTCACAATACCTACCTTTTACCGTACTTGTAAGGAATGCTGGAGTTTTATGGGCGTATTGAGTCTATTGTTTACGGCTGCGGGAATAGTGTTATTTCCGTTGTTGGGATTTTCGATTTTTGTGATTGCCTCGGGACTTGAACGATCGAAATTTTGGTTGAATCTATCAAAGCGTCAGCCAAAATTTGCGAAAGAATTGGTAGAACTTTACCAAAAGCAGCCAGAGATGGCAGTTGAAAAGGCTCAGCGAAATTTAGATTTACCGATCGCAAGGGTTATGCTAGCTGCATTACAACTTCCGAAAGCGAGTCCTGAGACCTTTCGCTTGGCGATGGAAGCAGAATTACGATCGGAGATTCCGGGGCTAAAACGGTTTATGAATTGGTATGAGATGATTGTGGGGCTTGCGCCATTGTTGGGGTTGCTGGGCACGGTGACGGGATTGATTCAAGCATTTAGTGGACTCAATCTGGGCGATGTCGGTGGAACGAAGACGGCGGTGGTGTCAGCGGGGATCAGTGAAGCACTGGTTACGACGGCGGCGGGATTGATTGTCGCGACGATCGCACTGGTGAATTTAACAATCTTTAGAGGGGCTTACCAACGGCAGATGACGCTTTTAGAAGAATGTGGTGGACAAATGGAATTGGTGCATCGTTGCCGAATTGAACAAATTGAACAATTGTCTACGCCTTCGTTTGATTCCATGACTGAGAATGCTGGAGTGGAAGCGCTATGATGCGAACACCTCATGAACCCGATCGGACGATTGAGATTGCCACAACAATTGTGCCACTTATGGATGTTGTGTTTGCAATTTTAACCTTTTTTATTATGTCAACCTTGTACTTAACTAAATCTGAAGGCTTAGTCGTCAATCTCCCCAAAGCCTCCCAATCTCAGCAGCAACAGCAAACCCGCGTCAATGTCACTGTATTTGCGAATGGCACAATGGCCCTGAACAAACGCCTCATTTCGATCGATCAATTGGAACCCAATGTCCGATCGCTAATGATTGCCACTCAGCAGACGGTTGTGATTATTAGTGCAGATAAAGCGGTGGAACATGGAAATGTTGTAGCCGTTTTGGATCAGGTTAAAAAGATTGAAGGTGTGAAGGTGGCGATCGCGACCCAGAAATGAGGTTGGGCGATCGGCGATCATGGGTTAAACGATCATGGGTTAAGACGATCGAGACATTGACAAAGCACCGTCGCAAATCGACTGCCCTTCCCATAGCTTTTAGGCGACTGAGCCTGAGCCGCATCCTCGGACATTAACTGATCGACCTGCTCGACCAACGCTTCTTCAATCTTGGCGTCCAAACTTTCAAGCTGCTCCAGCGTCACAAAAGCCGTCGCTTGCTCCTTCACATAGCGCTTCAGCAACACGATCATTTCGCGGCGCACAGACTCTCGCAACTCCTTCAACTTTAGTAGCCGCGTCACTTGAAACTGCTTCTCTAAACCCACCTGAGCCGCGATCGTCGTCATGGACAGACCTTCCTGATGAAACAGTCTCAGCGCCGTCAAATACTGCTGTTTTTTCTCTGGCTTCAAAGCTTGACAGCGGGCTTCGATCGACTCCTGAATCGCCCTCTCCAATGCCTCAGAAAAAGCATGACGATACTGCTGGACAAATGCCTCAGCTACTCGATCGTCTTCATTCTCCCGAGGCGCAGGCAAGTCCATCTCCCGAGAGTCCTCATCTCCTGTACCGTGAATGGACATCGCTTTTATTTTTCCTGTGCGAATGGCAATTCGATAAGCCCGCAAACGATCGGCCATTGCCCGCAACTCCCGCAGCACCCGAGAACTGGGTGCCATGCCTAATTGCTGTGCCATCTCTTCAAGCTGAGCCTCCGTCGGCGCGGGACATTGCCCCTTGATCCCCGACTGTCTCGCTAGAAGCCGATCGCGACGATAAACTCCGTGGTAAGCCGCCAAGACCCGCAACGCATGATCAATCTCTGGCTCCGTTAGCGGCGGTGCGATCGACAATACCCGCCGAAGCTTAGTGGGCTGTGTATCATTCAAAATTGCCCAATCACTGAGCAGATATACCCCACATTCTAGTAAGAACTCATTTAGCTCTCGGTGGTGCTTAACCAGCCGAATCGTCCAAGTGGCTAGACTCGCTCGATCGGGATCAAATGTCTCAATCACCTGCCGCGCCACCGATCGATAACGAGAATTTAAATCCCAAGGCCGACCATCATCATCCAAAACCAACGGCAACAACTCCGATCGGCGCACCCCATGCAACTCTCCAAACTGCATCTCAAGCTGCATACAGGTCATCTCAATCTGCTTGGAAATAAAACAGCGAAGACTCATCTGCGCTAGAGGTTCGACGGGATCAGGTTCATCCATCAGTTCAACAGCAGGCCGGACGATCGCCATCAAGCCGCTCTGAAGAGGTCCATTGGCCACAGGAGTCTCTAACTGCTCCGAAAACCTCGCTTGCAAAAACGATCGCACCTCCAAAAGCTCTTGAGATTGACTCCTTCCGGAAGCTGTCAGTTTTGTCAATTTCCAGTATTGGGAAGCGGTGCTCATAGGAAAAATAGCGTGAGGTGAGTAAGTATTGTCCCCTAAGAAGAGTTTGCCCGCAAAAGGAAAGAACCAGACGCACATCGACTCATTGTTTAGGTGATCCCCACTCCAACGTCAACCGGGGAAATTTTGGATTCCTGTAACAGATTGTAATAATGGCAATTTGCCGCTATGATTAGGAGTATCTTAATTCCGGTGTGATAGCGATTCGTAGATAGTCTCATTTGACTCTGTGAAATGTTATTGCCTGAAATCATAGAGCGCGATTGCGACAAGCTGTGCTGATGGTCTGAATAACAGACTTATTCGAAAAGCGAGGCAGTTGTCAGGCGCGATCGCAACACACCTAGTGCGACAGCTAAATCCTTTTCGTTTACGGACACCTAGAAACTAATACATGGGCAACAAGCCAACGATCGCCGTCTCTCACCTAGGCTGCGAAAAGAATCGAATCGATACTGAGCACATGCTTGGGCTATTGGTGCAGGCGGGATATCAAGTTGACAGCGATGAAGCTTTGGCAGACTACGCCATTGTTAACACCTGTAGTTTTATTCAAGCTGCGCGAGAAGAATCAGTTCGTACCTTAGTCGAGCTAGCTGAGGCGGGTAAAAAGATTGTAATCACGGGCTGCATGGCCCAACATTTCCAAGACCAGCTTCTAGATGAAATTCCTGAGGCCGTCGCCTTGGTGGGAACGGGTGACTACCACAAAATTGTGGATGTTATTGAGCGGGCAGAGAGCGGAGAGCGCGTGAAAGAGGTTTCTTTGGAACCCACTTACATCGCTGATGAACTCGTGCCACGCTATCGCACCACGACCGAGGGAGTTGCTTACGTACGGGTCGCTGAAGGCTGTGACTATCGTTGCGCATTTTGT
>JANMIS010000676.1:0-1630 GCA_031375925.1 Synechococcales cyanobacterium OTE_70_concoct_197_sub | reverse complement strand
CTCTTTACTTTGAGGACACAATGTTGGAGCGGCACGGACACGAACGATTCCCATGTTTGCAGCCGATGGTTTCGGGGGCAAGGTTTTTTAGCGACATCGCTCTATTGCCTTACAATGCGTATCTCCAACGTCCGCTCGAGGAGAGATATAGCACCGGACACTATCGGCCAGGCTCATCAGCTCCCGGACTGCGGCAACGAGCTCCCTACGATGCTGGTGCGTTGCGATTCCAGTTGCTGACTACTGGGGCGAGCATCATTGCAGTTCAACCCTAGTCGTCGCGTACGGCGATCAATCGATTTGTGCGAGAACTCGAGAGGCTGCGTCGACCGTAGCCTCAATATCTTCCAAAAAAAACGTCCCTAGGCTTTTCGAATTCCAAAAAGTGAACACGCAAAGAAAGCCACGAGAACGGTGAAGAATTACTTCCTTGCCTGATTTGACGGCGTGTTTCCGCCGCCGCTCCGTATGAATCAGCTGGGCAAAGCTGCTCAACGTCGCAAACGGAGTCCTTGTCTGATAAAACAATGACAAGCCGTAATGATGGTTCGTTCGAGTATTGTCTTTGGCATTCGAGTCACTCCATGCGCAAGCCCTTCCTTGTTTTTGTTGGAACTGTTCTATTCGTAAGTTTTCTGGCATTTTTTCTCATGCCGTCATTGCTTTGGAGTTGGCTGCTGCTGGGTCCAATTATTGGATTGGGGGTATACGATTTCATCCAGGTCAAGCACTCTATCCCACGTAACTTCCCAGTGCTCGGGCGCATGCGATATCTGCTTGAGCTAATTCGCCCCGAAATCTATCAATACTTCGTGGAAAACGACACTGAGGGAGTGCCATTCGACCGCGACCAACGATCGCTGGTCTATCAACGTGCAAAGAAGGAACGTGACACCATACCGTTTGGCACAAAGGAAGATGTTTATGCTGCTGGCTACGAATGGATCAATCACTCGATGGCACCGTTGCATCACAAACCCGATGACATGCGCACGACGATTGGAGGCCCCGACTGCAGACAACCGTATTCAGCAAGCTTACTCAATATCTCCGCGATGAGTTATGGATCGCTTAGCAAGAACGCAATTCTGGCGCTGAGTACTGGCGCTAAGCTCGGTGGCTTCGCGCACAACACGGGCGAAGGTGGAATTAGTCCCTACCATTTCCAGGGTGGTGCGGACATTATCTGGCAAATTGGTACCGGCTATTTTGGCTGCCGAAGGGACGACGGTTCTTTCTCAAGCGAGCTCTTCGCTGAGCAAGCGGCAGATCCCAAAATCAAAATGATTGAATTGAAGTTATCTCAGGGTGCAAAACCTGGACATGGAGGGATTTTACCAGCCGCAAAACTGACTCTCGAAATTGCAGCCATTCGGAAAGTCCCGATGGGAAGGGACGTGTTATCGCCACCAGGTCATTCCGCTTTTTCTAATCCGATCGAATTGATTGAATTCTTAGGCAATCTGAGGGATCTCAGCGGGGGTAAGCCGGTTGGAGTCAAACTCTGCGTCGGAAAACGTCGCGAGTTTTTGGCAGTCTGCAAAGCAATGGTTAAAACCGGAATCACTCCAGACTTCATTGCGGTCGACGGAGGCGAGGGCGGAACCGGCGCCGCACCGCTTGAGTTCTC
>JANMIS010000622.1:0-3914 GCA_031375925.1 Synechococcales cyanobacterium OTE_70_concoct_197_sub | reverse complement strand
GAGGACTTGGGGATGACCGTCGGAGATGCACTCCTAACTCCAACCTTGATTTACAGCAAGCTCACGCGCACCATTCTGAATCACTACAAAGTAAAAAACGTCATCCATGGCATTGGACACATCACAGGTGGCGGACTCCTCGAAAACACCGAACGCATCCTTCCACCCAATGTTGACTTGATCTTCGAACGGGGCACCTGGCAGATCCTTCCCGTCTTCGAATGGATCGCAAAGCTGGGGGGTATTGCCCAAACTGAAATGGAACATGTGTTCAATATGGGTATTGGCCTGACGCTCATCGTGAGCCCATATTACGCAGCCCACGTCAAATCGATGGTAGAGTCTCAGGGTTACCATTGCTGGAACATAGGAACCGCACAACCAGGAACTGGTAAAAGCCGCTATTCATCTTGAACTCGAGATTGGTTGTAAAGATGTTCGCAGGTGCACGTGAACGCGTCGGAACCAACGCGATTGAGATACAAGTCAACCTGCCTGTCTCGGTCAAGCAATTCAAGGAGGCCATCGCAAGCCAATTCGAATCTCTGCGATCTCTGGTTGAATTTGGACGCATCGCCATCGACAATGAGTTTTTATCCGAGTTGGATACGATTGATGTCGCGCATTCTCAAAGCGCGATCGCCTTGATCCCGCCGGTTAGCGGCGGCTAAGTTCAACAAAACACCAAGAAAACAACCATGAGCCATTCGTTAAGCCAAGTTTTGTTTGATCAGTTGGATGAGATCGTTTTGATCGATTCCCACTCTCACATCAATCCACACGCTCCAGCCTCCCATTCGTTGGCGGATCTGTTGGGTTATCACTATTATACGGAACTCGCCCATTCGTCCGGTATGCGCAAGCATCTCATTGAGGAGCCTGGCATCTCCCCTCGCGAAAAAGTAGCTCGGCTTTTCGAAAACCTTGGCAATATCAACAATACCGTTCAATGGTCTTGGTTTATCGAGCTCTCGCAGGAGTTGTTCGGATTCCAAGGGGACGAGATCGACAAATCTAATTGGGAAACGGTTTACGATCTCGCTGAATCAAAAATGCGAGAGCCTAATTGGGAAACGCAAGTGCTTGTGGCAAGCAAAGTAGAAAAAGTGTTTCTGACAAATGATTTTGATGATCCACTCGAAGGCTTTGATGCAAACCGTTATGTTCCATGCCTTCGAACCGATGACCTCGTCTTTCAATTGGCTCAGCCCAAAGTTCGCGATCGTTTACAAGCGGCTACCGGAAAATCGGTCGCTACACTCTCTGAGTTAAAGCAATCGCTCGATGTTCTGTTTTTGCGATTTAAAGAACGTGGAGCTCGAGCCTGTGCCATTTCGCTGCCACCATGGTTCAGCCCTAAAGCGTACGCAGACCAATGTCATGCCTCCCAGGTCGCCCTCGATGACTTGGTTCACTGCGGCGTAGAGGCATCGGAAGTCAACAAAAAAACGATTGCGGAATGGGTATTTTGGAAGATAGCAGAATTGGCCGAGGCGTATGCGCTGCCCTTCGATTTGATGATTGGCGTCAATCGACGCGTGTATCCGGATGGCGTGTTCCAAGGGCAGGATCTATATGACTCGCGAGTCTCATTGATCCAGTATGCCGAACTTTTTAACGCGTTCCCGAACCTGCCGTTTCCGATTTCTGTCCTGGCATCAGTGACCAATCAAGAACTAGTCGACTACGCATGGATTTTTCCAAACGTGTTGACGCACGGGCATTGGTGGTACAGCAATACCCCGAATTACATTCGCCACGATCTCCGAGGTCGCATCGAAGCCATTCCTAGGAACAAGCAGTTGGGCTACTACAGCGACGCATACAAGTTGGAGTTTATCCTACCGAAATTCCGAATGTACAAACGCATCCTAGCCGGCGTCCTAGCCGAAGACTATTGCAAAAACCAAGGCTGGACAGAAGAAAAAGCAATCGCCCTGGGCAAGCAGATCCTAAGAGGAAATGTAGAAAAAGTTTTCCGTTGCGAGATCTGAGATTTAAGATCTGAGATTTGAAATTCCAAACAGTCCCGTTAACTCCTTACTCCTTAAAAAGCTCCTATTGTGAAAAAAGTTGGACTAGTCGGCTGGCGTGGCATGGTCGGTTCCGTGCTCCTTCAACGCATGACCGCAGAAAACGATTTCGCTCATTTCGAGCCTGTCTTCTTTTCGACCTCCAACGCTGGCGGTGCCGGCCCAAAGATAGCCAATTTCGAAACGGGAAATCTGCACGCCGCTTCAGACATTGCAATGCTCGCCAAGATGGATGCCATTATCACTTGCCAAGGGGGCGACTATACCAGCGAAGTCTATCCCAAGCTGCGAGCAACAGGTTGGTCCGGCTACTGGATCGATGCCGCCTCAACCCTTCGAATGAAAGATGATGCGATCATCATCTTGGATCCGGTCAACGACCAGGTGATTCGCACCGGGATCGCTAATGGCATCAAGACGTTTGTCGGCGGTAATTGCACCGTGTCACTCATGCTCATGGCAATGCACGGTTTGTTTCAGCACAACCTAGTGCAGTGGATGACCAGCATGACCTATCAAGCGGCATCGGGAGCTGGAGCTCAAAACATGCGTGAGCTGCTTTCTCAAATGGGGGTCGCACATCACAGCGTCTCGGACCTTCTCGCCGATCCCGCTTCCGCCATCCTTGATATCGACCGCCAGGTGGCTGCCACTATCCGATCCGCAGAGTACCCGATCGACCAATTCGGTGCGCCACTCAACGGCAGTTTGATCCCGTGGATCGATAAGGACCTGGGTAATGGTCAAAGCAAAGAAGAATGGAAAGGGAGTGCGGAGACAAACAAGATTCTAGGAATCTCTCCCAATTCCATCCCGGTCGATGGGCTATGCATTCGCATCGGTGCGATGCGATGCCATAGCCAAGCGCTGACCATCAAACTCAAGTCTGACGTCCCCATGGACGAGATTGTCGACTTGCTTGGCAAAGCGAACCCATGGGCGAAAGTGGTACCGAACGAAAAGACTATGTCGTTACAACAACTCACACCAGCAGCGGTGACTGGCGGACTCATTTGCCCAGTAGGACGACTTCGAAAATTGGCGCTAGACCCAACGACGCCCGGCCAATTCCTAACCGCGTTCACAGTAGGCGACCAATTACTCTGGGGTGCTGCCGAACCGCTTCGAAGAATGCTTCGCATCATGTTGTAACCCTGCGTTAAAGAGTTGAAAGTTGCGTGCAGTGTCTTTGGGTTAACGCCTGGTTTCGCCGTAGTCCGCTACAGCTAGCTTCATGGCGACCTCATTCTGGTGATGTGATAATTGGTGGCTACTCACGGTCCCTTCTAGGGGAGTGGGGATGAGATTGAGGGGTTAACTACGTAGCAGCTCAATCAAATCCTTTGTAGACAACTTTGCAGCGGTATGTGTTCCATCGAGGATCCCGGCCACAAGATCCCGCTTGGTATCATGCAGTTTAAGGATCTCCTCCTCAATCGTGTCCTTTGCGACGATTCGATACACCATCACCGGCTTGTCCTGACCAATGCGATGCGCTCGGTCCGTCGCTTGGTCCTCAACCGCTGGGTTCCACCAAGGGTCCATGTGTATCACATAGTCGGCCGCGGTCAAATTCAATCCGGTCCCGCCCGCCTTAAGCGAAATGAGGAACGCGGTCGCGTCTCCATCCTGGAATTTGTCGACTTCCTGTTGTCTTGCTGCCGCCGGCGTCGCCCCGTCAAGATACTGATAGGTGACACCCTCAGCGTCCATCATTTCGCGAATAAGCGCGAGATGTTTTACAAACTGACTGAAGATCAAAACCCGATGCCCTTCTTCTTTAAGTTGCGTCAAGGTCTCTGAAAGCTGTGTCAGTTTTGCGGACCCCTCCGTCCAAGTTTCATGAACCATTTTTGGATGGCAAGCGATCTGACGCAGCCG
>JANMIS010000593.1:0-2600 GCA_031375925.1 Synechococcales cyanobacterium OTE_70_concoct_197_sub | reverse complement strand
CTCTGCTTGGGGAATGCCAGAGACCATTGTGAATAGCCAGGTTCCTTGTAAACGTGTCATGCAATTATTCTGATTTAGCACCTAGCGTAGCGCGATCGGCCCACTCTAACGCCTGTCTTCAGGTTTTAAAAAGATTGTCTTGAAAGCAATCTTTGCCCTTGGAGAAGGCAACGTTGGGACCTGCGGGAAAGCTGACGATTTAACTGTCGTCCGATTTGTTGAACAGCATCGCTGAATTGTTTGTTTTCAGAATGGTTGCCGATCGTCCTTTCCTCTTTTTGTGATTCTTTATTTTAGTGGGTTTGTGTGGAAGGACGATCGCAAAATGAGAATCTTTGGTGAGAATTTGTGGGTTGTTCGATAGCTCTAGATCGTGCCTGTTTCATCCTCGATCGTGTTCTTCATCCAAATTCAGGAGTGCATTCCTGACGATCGCACAGATTTATGTCAGAAGTTTCAGTAGTATGAATATTATCGACGCAAGATTGCAAAACCTGTAAAATATATGATAGATTTTGAAGACAATGGTTAATTATTGAGATTGATTTAGAGGAGTTTATTTGTGGGTAAACGTGAAAAACTTATTGAACAATTTTTACGTTTACCTCCAGAAGTCCGATTTGATGATGTTGAGTATCTTTTGGAATGCTTTGGATTTGAAGAGAAAAGAGTTAGGGGAAGTTACCACACTTTTCGGAACTCAGAAGGGGTGAAAATCACGGTCCCTAAAAAAGGTGGACAAACTGTAAAAAGAGTTTATGTCCAGCAAATTGTTAAACTGCTGAACTTGGAGAATGACGATTTATGAAAACGAAACTTAAACCGATCGCACTCAATGACTATCTAAATTTAAACTATCCCATTACCCTCTACCCGGAATCTGAAGGTGGTTACACGGTTATGATTGCTGACTTGCCGGGATGCCTGTCTCAAGGCGATACGCTAGATGAAGCCATTGCTAATATTCAGGAGGCTAAGGTCGCTTGGTTAGAAACCGCATGGGACTGCGGTGATGAAATTCCCCTTCCAAAGTAGCGCATCTAAGTTTGGAGATGAGACGATCGAGACAGAGTTCTGAAGTTGTGAAGGTTTTGTTTGATTGGGTTACGATCGCGAGTAGGGGTGCGCCGATCGGGATTTCACGTTTCAGCATGGATTTTTATATTTTATTGGTAGGGACAATCTCATATAAAGTCAACGAAGGAAAATCACTTTTAATGTTTCAACCTAATTCATAGGAGAGGAAGATTTAATTCAGGGGTTACGTAGCTCATTCACTTTCCAAAGAGCAACATAAGGCACACCAATGGATGTTCCTTCCTTATTACTGTAAATGTCCGGCTTACCCAAAACCAATATTTTACTATCAGGTGTAAAATTAATTATAGTCTTAGAGTTCGCCATACTGCCGATTGAGAACTCTCTTAAAGACCAAATCCCCCAACACCTCATCCGCAAACTCATACCGCAACTTCGTCGGGCCGATCAAAAGCCGATCGAGAATCTTCCCAAACGACTCACTCACGGGATTTTGCACGAGATAATCACTGCCCTAGAGCCGTCCCCGTCGCCAACTTCGCCGCCCCCAAATCCACCAATACAAACCGTCCATTGGACGATCGAATGATATTGGCAGGCTTAATATCGCGGTGAATGATCTTGTGATGATGGAGAAAATCAACAGTCTCTAACATGGTTTCCAATAACGCCTTTACCTCAGCCTCTTTAAAAACCTGTCCCGACTTCAAAATCTCCGCTAAATTCTGACCCTCAATATATTCCTGAACCAAATACTGAAATCCATCCTGTTCAAAATAATCCAAAAACGTCGGAATCGACGGAAACTGCCCCGCCGTCATCAACTGCTGTGCCTCCTGCCGAAACAACTCCGATGCCTTCGCCTGCACTCCCTGCTGCTGCGGATACAACTGCTTAATCACACAGCGAGGCTTCATCGACTTCGACAAATCCACCGCCAAAAACGTTCGCCCAAACCCGCCCTGCCCGATCGGTTTCAGTGCCACATACCGATTGGACAACAGCAGCGCCGTCCCACAGCTTTGACAACTATCCTCAACCGAATTCTTAGGCGATGCACAGGCGGGATTTAGACAGTGGGACATAGATGTTTCGGGTCGATTGGCATTTTGATTTAGATACAACAGTAACATTTTGATTCCGGAAACAGAATAGAAAGTACAGGGCCTTCGGGTCTAGGGGTGAATTTGAAGGGCAAAACGATCGAAAAGTAATAATAGCTACATGCTACGTTCGGTAATCAGCGTATATAGAAAGCAATCAAATCATCTAAAAACACTCCTTCTATGGTTACTTCACAAGTGGTCAGTGACATAGGCAGTACTCGATCGGATACAACCATTTTGGAATTCGATCGGACGGGTCTGGAATACATAGTAGACGGCGCACCTCGGCGAATTATCGAAGAAATTTCCTTGAGCATTGCCCAGGGAGAGTTTGTTTCTTTTGTGGGTCCGAGTGGCTGTGGCAAAACGTCAATTTTGAGAATGATTTCGGGACTTGCGCCTGCGCCGATCGGTGAGGTTCGATATCGCGACGTACCGATTACCAAGCCATTAAAA
>JANMIS010000555.1:0-3093 GCA_031375925.1 Synechococcales cyanobacterium OTE_70_concoct_197_sub | reverse complement strand
GCAAACGCAACGCAACCAGCGCTTGCAAGCGCTCCCTTAGCGAACCCTCTCCAAGCCGATCGCGATACTCCATTGCTTTGCGCTCCCACTGAAGACGCAAAATCGAATCCATTTGCTCCGCCCCCACCTGCTCAGAAAGCGAAGCCAGCAGCGACACCGCAAACTCATCCGACCTGTCGGGCAACTGCGATCGGCCCTTACGGCTCAGCCCATAAAGATAATTCGGTCGCCCCGCCCCAGCATGGACCACTCGATGCTGAATCAACTCCTCCGCCTCCAAATCCTTCAAATGCCGACGAATCGCCTGAGCACTCACCTGTAGCTGCTGCGCCAGGTCCAAAGCCGAAACCTCGCCCTGCTTTAACAACATCTGCAAAATATCTTGTTTCGTCGAAGGCTGGTGGGCTTGGCTCATGGGATAAAAGTCCAGCGAAAAAGCGTTGATTAGGGCTTTGACAACATCCATGTTGTTAAAGTACACTAAAGTCTATCTGAAATTACACAACACCCGTGTTGCTTTAATTATAAGATTAACACGCAGTTGTTTATCCCAATATTGCGGTCATGAATCAAGCCTCCGAAAAAAACCTAGACCTCATGAAAAGCTTTGCAGAAAGCTATGCAAAGCGCACCGGGACGTATTTTTGCGTTGATCCGGGCGTAACGGCAGTCGTCCTGGAGGGACTTGCTAAGCACAAAGAAGATCTAGGCGCGGCGCTTTGTCCCTGTCGGCACTATGAAGATAAAGAAGCTGAAGTGAAGGCCACCTACTGGAACTGCCCCTGCGTCCCCATGCGCGAGCGCAAAGAATGCCACTGTATGCTCTTTTTGACTCCAGACAATGACTTTGCTGGAGATCAGCAGAGCATTACCACCGACGAAATCCGCACGCTTACCGCCCAGGGATAAGTCTGAATTTCCCCTGTGTTACCCCTCAACCCGAACACCTACCATGACTTCAACGGTTCAAACCCTCGTTAATCAACCCTACAAGTATGGCTTCGTTACGGATATCGAAGCTGACGCCATTCCACGCGGTCTGAGCGAAGATGTCGTGCGTTTAATTTCGGCGATTAAAGAAGAGCCAGATTGGATGCTGGAGTTTCGGTTGCGGGCCTATCGCTTGTGGCTAAAAATGGAGACCCCAGAATGGGCGCATGTGGACTATCCTGCGATCGACTACCAAAATATCGTCTATTACTCTGCACCCAAAGTTAAAGCTAAATTAAATAGCTTAGATGAGGTTGATCCGGAACTGCTCGACACCTTTGAAAAGCTAGGGATTTCTCTCTCTGAGCAGAAGCGTCTTGCTAATGTGAACGTTGCTGTAGACGCGATTTTCGACAGCGTTTCTGTTGCGACGACATTTCGAGAAAAGCTCGCGAAAGATGGCGTGATTTTCTGTTCACTCTCTGAAGCAGTGAAAGAGTATCCCGAATTAATCCAGAAGTATTTGGCGAGTGTGGTGCCGATCGCAGACAACTATTACACCGCACTAAACGCGGCTGTTTTTAGTGATGGATCGTTTGTATTCATTCCGAAGGGCGTGAATTGCCCGATGGAACTATCTACTTATTTCCGAATTAATAACGGTGACTCCGGGCAATTTGAACGTACGCTGATTGTGGCGGAAGAAGGTTCGAAGGTGAGCTACCTTGAAGGCTGTACCGCACCTATGTTTGATTCCAATCAGCTCCATGCTGCCGTTGTGGAAATCGTTGCTCTTGATGATGCCGATGTGAAATATTCCACGGTGCAAAACTGGTACGCAGGTGACCAAGATGGCGTTGGTGGAATTTATAACTTTGTAACGAAGCGGGGCTTGTGCAAAGGGAAGAATTCTAAAATCTCTTGGACTCAAGTGGAAACCGGATCGGCGATTACTTGGAAATATCCAAGTTGTGTTCTGGTAGGTGATGGTTCGATCGGCGAGTTCTATTCAGTTGCGCTGACCAATAATTACCAGCAAGCCGACACAGGCAGCAAGATGGTACACATTGGGAAAAACACTAAGAGCACCATAGTCTCCAAAGGCATTAGCGCCGGACATTCAAAGAACAGCTATCGCGGCTTAGTGAAAATTGGTCCCAAAGCGACAGGTGCGCGGAACTATTCGCAATGTGACTCGATGCTCATTGGCGATAATGCTGAAGCGAATACTTTTCCTTATATTCAAGTGCAAAACAATGGCGTGAAAGTTGAGCATGAAGCTTCTACGTCAAAAATTGGCGAGGATCAATTGTTTTACTTTGCCCAGCGTGGAATCTCTGCGGAAGATGCAGTGTCGATGATGATTAGCGGTTTCTGTAAAGATGTGTTTAATCAATTACCCATGGAATTTGCTGTAGAAGCAGATAAGCTGTTGGCCTTGAAACTGGAAGGTAGTGTGGGATAAGGGTCATGACACCAACGATCGCCTCTAATAAAGTTGATTTTCAGCAATTGATTCGTCAATTTAGTTTAAAGGTGACTCGTGATCTGAGTTTCTTTCCTGAATGGCGTGAAGAGTTGCCGGAAATTACCGAGGGCGATCGTGCGGTTCTAGATCGGGTTCAGGCTGGGTTTTGGAATTCAGTTGAGTATCCATCCTTTTCTGAGAAGTTTATTCAGATTTCGGTTTTAGGGCCACTATTGTTGCTGGCAGGTTTTTACGAGCCACCGTTTCATATTCAAGCTGAAAAATCCATTGAAATTAGTGTGCCTGATGAGAATGGCATTATTGTCCGAGGTCGGATTGATATTCTAGTTCTCAAAGAACAGGTTTGGGCTTTAGTGATTGAAGCAAAAGAGGCTGAGTTTTCCATAGAAGCAGGTGTATCTCAATTATTGAGTTACATGTTGGCAAATCCTGTGACAGATAAGCCATCCTATGGATTGATTGCGAGCGGAGGTAGTTTTATTTTTGTAAAATTGCTTAAAGGTGAGACGAATGATTATGGATTTTCTAAGATCTATGAGATTCGTAATCCTGGAAATGATTTGTATGAAGTCCTTCAGGTTTTGAAAAAGATTGCTAACTTGTAAAATCTATAGATAGGTTGGAGACTATGATTCAAATTAGCGTAGATGTTAGCGATACCTCACCCATAGTTC
>JANMIS010000500.1:0-2075 GCA_031375925.1 Synechococcales cyanobacterium OTE_70_concoct_197_sub | reverse complement strand
AGCCAATTCGGTTCGTAAAACACTCGCTTATGCAAACAACGTGGCTAACATCATTAACTCGCCATCAAACTGCAACAGCGTCGTCAGCGGTAACTTTTATCGTGCAGGCACGATCTACTTTGGTCGACGCGGACTCACTTGGACCGATGGCCCGACGGCCAATTGCGGATTCAATACAGTCTTTCCACCAAATGCTGCTCAGTGCGCGGACGGGGGAACTTTTGCTGGACAAGACAATATGGTTTTGCCGCCTGCAAGTGGTCACACCGGCGGCGTGAACGCTTCCATGTGCGACGGCTCAGTTCGTTTCATCAGCGATTCGATCGACACAGGCAACCTGAACGCTCCTCAACCAACTAGCGGCCCGAGCCCGTATGGAGTTTGGGGAGCCCTGGGCAGTATCAGCGGCGGCGAAGTCAATTCGCTCGGTGATTAAGCGTTTTGCCGGAAATGATCATGGATATGAGATGATTTTTGTGCAACTTGGGTTCTGACAGCAGGCGCCCCTGGTGCCCGTGTGATGAACTAGCATAGCTCGTTTGGGAAGAGAAGTGCCCTGGTGACGTGTGGCGCCTGGGCGCGGCCGACTTAGACTTGCCGTTGGGACTTCCGCTTTGGCAAATATTGCCCACGAACCCCAGCGCCGCCTATGTTCAGCGTAACATCGGAATCACCCTCCCATTGCAGTGGCTATAATGAATGACCCCATTTTGCCAATCTGCAATACATCCTCTCTAAGTCAACAATGAATACATCAACCCGGACTCACTTTCGCTGGGTAATCTGCGGACTGCTATTTTTCGCAGCCGTAATAAACTACATCGATCGCCAAGTAATCGGTATTCTCAAGGGGACACTGCAAAAAGAGCTGATATTCGACGAGCGAGCTTACGCGGCGATCGTTTTTAGTTTCCAGGCCGCCTATGCGATTGGCTTATTGATTGCGGGGCGCTTCATGGATCGGATCGGAGTGCGATTGGGCTTCTCGCTTGCCGTGATACTCTGGAGTCTTGGGGCGATGGCGCATGCGATGGCTGATTGGTTCCCATGGCTGCAATGGCCGACTATTGCGATTGATCCGCCAGCCGTTGTTGTCATGATGCTCGGCGGCGCGACAGCCGGATTGGCCATTTCGCGGGTCATCCTCGGGTTGGGTGAAGCGGGGAATTTCCCCGCGTCAATCAAAACAGTCGCCGAATGGTTTCCCAAACCAGAGCGCGCGTTGGCAACTGGGATCTTCAATTCAGGAACGAATATCGGAGCTTTAGTCACGCCGATCGTTGTTCCGATTATCACTCTTTATTGGGGATGGCAATGGGCTTTTATTTCGACCGGACTGTTGGGATTCGTTTGGGTTGTGGTATGGTGGCTTTGCTACCGCGTTCCGGAAAAACATAGTTGGGTTTCGCCGGCTGAACTCGCTTTTATCAACAGTGATCCGGCGGAATCGACGGAGTTGATCGCCTGGTCTCGGCTCTTTCCACATCGTCAACTATGGGCATTTGCAATGGGAAAGTTCCTCACCGATCCAATATGGTGGCTGTATCTTTTCTGGGTGCCCGACTTCCTTCAAAAGAATCACGGGCTAGATCTCAAGACGATGGGGCTACCGCTAGTTGTGATTTACTTGGTAGCCGACTTTGGCAGCATAGGTGGTGGTTGGTTTTCTTCGCACTTACTCAAAGGTGGCTGGACACTAAACAGCTCGCGAAAATTGGCGATGCTCATGTGTGCTTTGGCCGTGGTGCCGATCATGCTAGCTGCGCAAACTGCAAATCTTTGGATAGCTGTCTCGCTCGTGGCTCTGGCCGCAGCCGCGCATCAGGGCTGGTCAGCGAATCTTTTCACGCTTGCCTCAGACATGTTTCCCAAACAAGCGGTTGGTTCCGTTGTTGGGATCGGAGGAATGGCCGGGGCGATCGGCGGGATGTTTATTGCATTGATTGTTGGCGAGATTCTACAGCGAACTGGCAGCTACATTCCGATTTTCGTCATTGCAGGTTCGGCCTACCTAGTCGCGTTGTTGATCATCCACGTGCTCGCACCGCGACTGGAACCAGCTAGACTATAGAACG
>JANMIS010000473.1:0-3547 GCA_031375925.1 Synechococcales cyanobacterium OTE_70_concoct_197_sub | reverse complement strand
CCCAAACCCAACGCCACCGACTACCTACCAGCCGGAACAACGGTCTGTGATGCCTACGGGAATGTCGGAATCTTGGCTAAACAATCCTTACCTCACGCCGTCGTCACCGACCTGCTCAACACCCCCGATCGCACTCGCATCGCCGCCATGATGAAGCGCTATCCCACCGCAAACCGACCCCAAGTAGGAAGCTAACCCATGACAACATCTAGCCGTTTCAGAGCCTTCACCAATTCCCGCGCCGCCCGTGAGGTGGAAGATTCATGGATTCTTAAAGCCACCCTATGGATTCTCTTCCTAGGCTTACTATTCGGACTGATTACGATCGCCACAATCAATATCAAGCCCTACGCCATGATGCTAGCCGGGGTTGGTAATCAGACCTCATGGGTGCTTGAAATCCCCTTTCTCGGTTCCCTACTAAAGAATCTAACCGTAGGAGCCGCCACGATCGGGGCCGTCCTCATCTGGGCACCCGTTCAGATTTTGGAATGTCTTTGGCTACTAATTGCCCTCGATGCCAAAGCTCAGAAAGCTGCCGTCAGGTCATCGATCGCCCTCACCGACGATTTAGAAAAGCACCGCGATTCCGAAAACAAAGATACCCGCCGCGCCGTCAAACGCCTGAGCAAAATCCCATTCTTCTTCACCAAATGGGCCGCGCTCCTAGCCCTTGGAGCCTACGTGTTTGATTTGGTTGTCGGACTGCAAGCTTACCCAATTTGGAAGGACTGGCAGAGCTTTGGTTTTTGGCTGAAATCAATGAACCCAATCTGGCTAAATGTGAACAACGCCCGTGACCTAGGAATCATGCTATTCAGCTTTGAAATCATGTTGGTTTTAACCGTCATCGTCGGGCAATGGCTCTTCTATCGCAATGGGGAGGAAACATAATGCTCACCCAAATTTCAGGCGATCGGATTCCTCTTCTACTTCACCGATATTCCAAGCTCTCAAACGACAAATTAGACAAGATTGAAGACATCGCCGATGATGCCCTGAAAGGCGTAGTCACTTCCACAGCTATGCCTCTCATGACGGGTCTAGCGGTTGGTTTTGGTGTAGCGGGTTTTAGTGGTATCCCGATCGTCGGTGTGGCCGCCGCTGGGTACTTCCTTTACAGCGCTGTGGACTCTGCTTTCAGTAAAGGTAAGCAAGCTGAATACATTAAAGATGAAGGTCTGTTAGCGCATTGTTTGACCGAACCGAACTTGATTAAGTATGCCGAAATCATAGGACCGGATGCGGCGATCGGTGAAATTCTCCAAGCCTACCAAGACGGGCAACCCATCACCCCCGCCGCCCGTAAACTCTGCATCGCCATGGGTAAGCAACCCAAGCGGCGGACGATCGCAACCTTCCTAGAGGAAATCCAAACGCTTCAAACTCTGCCCCATGATGAAGCCGCATTGCCCACCGCCAACAACGCCGCCGTGTTTGCGATCGGTCCCTCAGCAGTGGGTGGAACCTGCAAGATTCACACCGCCGTCAATGACATGGTGAACCCGGTCCGATCGTCCTACATCGCAGCACCCCCGCGCACGGGTAAAGGAATCCTGACCGCCCTGGCTATGCAGGAATTTAAACGGCTCTACCCAAATGGAACGCTTTACACCTACACCCCAAAACAAGACCCTAAAGAGAACTGGTACTGGCAATCATCCGACCAACATTTCAACCCTGATTTAGACCAAAAACCCACCCGCGCCGCTCAAAGTCTCTATGCAATGATTCGACATTGGCAGAGCCTACCCAGCGCCCCGGATGCCCCGATTCTATTTGTCATTGATGAACTTTCAGCCACCTTGGGACGGCTTAAATCCGTCAAATTGTCGGAAGTCGATGACGCTTTTGCCACAGAGAAGCGTAATTTCTCAGATTGGTTTTTAGACTTCTTGATCCATGAAGCTTCTATGCGTCAATCGGTCGATCGGTTTGTCTGGGTTCTGACTCCGTTAGCGACGGTCGGAGAAACCGGGGCGAGTGCATCGGCTCTAAAGAGTCTGAGAAACTACACCCTCGCTAGCCGTGAGAATCTGAAGTTTGCCGATGGCGGTAACGCAACCTTCGCAGCGCCAAAGATTACAGCGGATCACCCTTTGCTCAGTCGATACCAGACGATCGCCTATTCCCACGATTCCCAGACCTGGCTACCGATACCCACGATCGCCCCGGCTGAGTTGGAACGATTTAAGCAATTGAATCCCAGTCTGAAGATGTGGGGTGATATGCCTGCGATCGTTGGTAATGCAACTTGGGAAGCGCCATCACCCGCCGCCGTATTCACCGCCGCCTATGGTCAGGCATTCATGGATATCGAAAGCACTTCAGACAATCCAGAACGTAAAGTTTGGGTTTGGGCATGGCAAAAGTTAGCGCGATTTCCTGAAGGATTGACCCGCAAAAGATTATGGGATGATGCGCCGAAATCAATCACCAATGAAGTCGATCGCTTCACCTTTGAGAAATACTTGAATGATGCCATTGAACAGGGTTCTATTTTAGGGGATGAGTCAGGACCGCTAACACAAAATCCCGACCGATGCCCCGAATAGTTGAGAGCCTAGAGGACTGGAGGACACCCAAAAAAGGGTATGGGAGGACGGGGGGAGGATACCCTTTTTTAGCAGTCCTCCCAGTCCTCTATCCTCTAGTCCTCTACCCAACGCTACGATCGCCCTTGCTCACAGTAGACCATGTAACAAACCGAGAATTAATGTTAGGTGAAGAGCCTTAAAAGTTTGCGGGGCATTTTGCGATCGATACCGCTTGAAAATGCCCCGCAAACTTTTTCTAAGTGGCTAGGTCGATAAGCATTTCAGCCTTATTCCTGGCAAGCCCGATCGAACGCTGCCAACAGTATCGAACGGTCTTGAATACCTTGCTCTCTCAATTCCTCAATCAGCGCCATGACTTGGGCTTTCACAGGCTTGGGAATGCGATCGAATGGGGACGATGAACCACCCGGACCCGCTGACATGGCCTCGTACACGCTTCGCTCTTTCCAGTAACGACTTAAAAAGAAGGTCTGCAACATCTCCGAATCAAGCCCGGTCGCTTTAATTTTAGTCATGAATTTTACGCTCTAATTTTGCTTAGTTTTCCCAGTCAAAGGGACAGACGATCGCCCGTCCCCATCCACCGACCTACGCCGCCAGAGCCGCCAACATTTCAGCCTTAGATAAATGCCGCTTTCCGTAGACATTGCGCCACTTAATACCGATCGCGGTGCATTCTTTTCTCAATTCAGGCGAGGTCATGACCTGGTACCGACTACGATCGGCTTCCACCGCGATTCTCTTTGAGCGGTCGGAGACCATCCATTCCTTCACCACATCGGGCACTTCCACCGACTTCACCGCGCCAGGACGGGCGACCGATTTCGCGACGGACCGGACGGGCTGAGGGACTTCGATAGCGGGCACCGATTGATACTCAGAAAACAGCAGTTCACCGACCACATAGAGCGCTAGGCACAGATAGAGGAATGCTTTACCGATGAAGAGAACGATCGCCGTCGAGACTTTAAGAGCAGTGAGAGCGATCG
>JANMIS010000472.1:0-7999 GCA_031375925.1 Synechococcales cyanobacterium OTE_70_concoct_197_sub | reverse complement strand
CTCTCAGGGTCGTGTGGTCGGAACTTGGGCTGACGTGATCAACCGCGCTAACTTGGGTATGGAAGTAATGCACGAGCGTAACGCTCACAACTTCCCTCTTGACTTGGCTGCTGGCGAAGCTGCACCAGTTGCAGTTGCTGCTCCCGCAATCAACGGTTAAGAATCTTTCGCTAGAGACAAGTATCTTTAGTTGAGTAGACAAAAGCCCCCGGTCGTAAGACTGGGGGCTTTTTGCTGTTCGAATTTTTGTCCTGTATAAAAACATCCTGGTAGAATGCACAGGTGCGGCACTTGGGTCCAGATTGTTAAACCTGGCCAAAATAGTATAGGCAAACTGTTTTATGAAGATTGCGATCGTCAATCAACCTTGGGGAGACTTGACTCCTCCCAATCCATCAGGGTCAATTCCAATTTTGATTTACGAAACAGCGCAGAGGCTGGCGAAAGAAGGACATCAAGTTACAGTGTACTCACGAAGCAAATGGAAAAAGGTAGAGACAGCTTACGATGGAGTCCGTTATTGCTATATTCCTATCTTTCAAGATAAATTCCTAGGCAAAGTCCTTGCTAAATTAATAGTCTGGAGGTCACTAAGACCTAACTTTGCATCGTTCTCCACTTCATTTTTTTATGGGCTTCAGATTTCCTTGGACCTTTGGGGTAAGGGATTTGATTGGGTTCATATTCATAACTTTACGCAGTTTATTCCAACTATTCGTTGGTTTAATCCCAAGTCTAAAGTCGTACTCCAAATTCATTGCGAATGGTTGACGAAACTGGACTATGAGATGATCAACGATCGGCTTCAACCTGTCGAACTGATTCTCGGTTGTAGCGACTTCATCATGGACGATGTTAAGAAGAGATTTCCTCACTTCGCACAGAAATGCCATACGTTATTAAATGGTGTTAATACATCCTATTTCACGCAAGATTCGAGTCAAAACAAGAGTGGGACAGCCCCTACAATCTTGTACGTCGGACGGGTCTCTCCAGAGAAAGGAATTCACACTTTACTCCAAGCTTTTGAAATCATTCACAGTCAAATCCCGAGTGTTCAGTTAAAACTAATTGGACCGCCCGAGGTTTTACCCTATGAGTTTTTGATTGGGTTAGATGATGATCCAAAGATTCTTGCATTGGGAGAGTTCTATCCAAATGAGCGCTGGACGGAGTATTTAGCAGAGTGGCGACGATCGAAGCCAGCAAGTTCAAATGTCACTTTTGTTGGAAATGTAGACTATTACGAACTACGAAAATATTACCAGACAGCAGACCTTTTTATTTTCCCTTCCATCTGTGATGAAGCCTTTGGGATGCCTGTTGCTGAGGCGATGTCATCAGGGCTTCCGGTGATCGTTGCTAATGCTGGCGCTTTGCCTGAATTAGTCAGTCACGGAACCCATGGATGGGTGACAGAAGCAGGTTCTGAGATTGATTTGGCTGAGACTACAATTCGAGTTTTGCGGTCTCCTGACGAAGCGAAACGGATCGCGAAACTAGGGCAAACTAAGGCTATGGAAGTTTTTGATTGGGAACCTGTGATTCAACGACTTATTAAATTTTATCAGGCATAATCTATGAACCCCATGAGAAAAATTCGTCAATTTCTGAGTCAACGAGTTCATCGGAAGTTAAGTCGTCAACTGCAACCCATAAGTTCGTCAGAGTATAAAGAATCAGCGATCGTTTTTGCGCCCCATGAAGATGATGAAACTTTAGCCTGTGGCGGTAGTATTATTCGCAAAAAACAAGCAGGCGCTGATGTCAAAATTGTTTTTCTCACAGACGGTCGAGCTTCCCACGCACACCTAGTGGATTGGCAAAAGCTGAGTGCAATGCGTCAGCAAGAGGCGATTAATGCGGCGCAAGTGTTAGGAGTTGCGAAAGAAGAGGTTACTTTTTTAGGGTTTCCAGATAATGATTTGGTGAGTTATGAATCGGCAGCGATCGAACAAGTCATAGCCATTTTAGAACAGGAATCTCCGCAGCAGATTTTTATTCCTTATCACCGAGAGCCACTTTTCATTCGCGATCACCGCGCGACCTATGACATTGTGTGGCAAGCAGCGCGGCGCGTTGGAAAACCTGTGACGGTCTATGAATATCCTGTTTGGTTTTGGTGTCATTGGCCTTGGATGAACCTAGTCTGGTATCGCGGGAAGCCCTCAGACAATCTCAAAATGGCGATCCGATCGCTCCAACGGGGTCTGAGTTTAGGACTTTATCCTTGGAAAGAATTCACGACCTATAGCGATGTAAGCCAAGTTTTAGAGCAAAAACAAACCGCCTTAGCTTGTCACCATTCACAAGTTAATAAGCAGTTCGATCGATCGGACTGGGCAACATTAGCGGAGGTTTCAGATGGCGACTTTTTGGATTGTTTTGCACAGCCACAAGAGATTTTTTATCGTCATCAACTTTAGAAAAGCCCAATCAGCATCGCTCTAACTAGATACGATATAATGTCAAAATATCCAAACCTTCCGTGGAGTCCAGTCCTATGCTTGTGATTTCCTCACCCACGACCGCATCAGAAGTAACGCTTTACGATCGAGACTTCTATGCTTGGACTGAAGCGATGACAGAAGCTTTACGATCGAACCGTTGGTCAGATTTAGATATTAAAAACTTAGTCGAGGAGATGGAAAGTTTGGGGCGACGTGAGCGACAGGAATTAGAAAATCGGTTAGCGATTCTGTTGGGGCATCTTCTGAAATGGCAATATCAGGATTCTCAATGCAGTAATAGTTGGCGTGCAACTTTACGAGAACAACGTCGTCGCATTCAGAAATTACTCCGCGAAAGCCCAAGTTTAAAGCCCTACCTTGCAACAGTGATTGCTGAGGCATATTTAGAAGGTCGGGATTTAGCAATTCAAGAAACAAATTTGCCCGATGAAACTTTTCCGATCGATTGCCCTTATGAATTTGAAACAGCGATCGATATGGAGTTTCTACCAGATTGACTAGACAACTTCTTTTGAACGGAGTTCATCCCATGCTGACATCGCCCCCATCGACAACTCTTCTGTACGATCAAGACTACGCCCTCTGGATCGAAACAACGATCGCACAACTACGGTCGAAAAATGTGACTGAAATTGATTGGGCGAACATTTTAGAAGAGTTTGAAGACATGGGAAAACGGGAGCGTAGAAGTCTAAAAAGTAATCTCGTGATTCTTTTACAACATCTTCTAAAATGGGAATTCCAACCGGAGAAAAGATCTGGAAGTTGGAAAGGCAGCATTATTGAACACCGTCAACGCATTCATGATCAGCTTGAGGAATCACCTAGTTTACGTAGCAACCTGCTAGCTATCGTTGCTTCGGCCTATACTAACGCCGTAGAGAGAACAGCAAATGAAACAGGGCTAGAGATCGAGGGGTTTCCGATCGACTGCCCTTATGCATTGGGAGATATCTTGGATGCTGCGTTTCTTCCAGAATAACGTCATTAAGGTTTGAAATCATGGAACGCAATATCGATCGGTTTCGAGGATGTCTTTTGGGATTAGCAGCGGGGGATGCGGTGGGGACGACGGTAGAGTTTCGATCGCGGGGTTCTTTTGAATTGATGACGGATATGGTGGGCGGTGGGCCGTTTGAATTAGAGGCAGGCCAATGGACGGATGACACTTCTATGGCGCTTTGTTTAGCGACGAGTTTATTGGAGTGCGGAGAGTTTAATCCCACGGATCAAATGGATCGCTACTACCGTTGGTATCGTGATGGCTATCTCAGCAGCAATGGCGATTGTTTTGATATTGGTAATACTGTGTCTCAAGCATTAGCCAATTACCAAAAAACTGGCAACCCTTACAGTGGTTCAATCAATCCCAACACGGCGGGGAACGGTTGCATTATGCGACTGGCTCCGGTTCCGATGTTTTATCATTACGATCGCAACCTAGTTCAAGTGCGATCGGTAGAAAGTTCTCGTACAACTCATGGGGCTGCGGAATGTTTGGATGCTTGTCGGTGGTTTGGGGATGTGTTGTATCGGGCGCTGGCGGGGGCGAGTAAAGCTGAGGTTTTGGCATTTCAGGACTGTGTGAAACTGGAGACATCTGCGATTGAGGCCATTGCACGGGGAGACTACGCCAACAAATCTATGGATGAGATTCGCGCTTCGGGCTATGTGGTGGCGAGTTTGGAAGCGGCGTTGTGGTGTTTTTGGCAGACAGATAGTTTTGAAAGTGCAATTTTGATGGCGGCGAATTTGGGGGAGGATGCGGATACGACGGCGGCGATCTGTGGTCAGGTGGCGGGCGCACACTACGGTATGACGGGCATTCCTGAAGGTTGGCTCTTGAAGCTCACGATGTGTCAGGAGATTACAACTTTGGCTGATCGGCTCCATGAGGTTGCCTGTACATAGCTGCCATTCAAAGGACGAAAGTTGATGGGTAGTTACGGCGCATCAATTTGGAGATCTTTACAAATTTTTCGGGTCAACAAATCATTGATTTCGCGATGACGAGGAACCGTAGATGTCTTTTGAGTTTGGCGATTGACGTAGACAGTATGTTTGCTGCCTTCCCTAAGAAATTCACAGCCTTGATCCTCAAGATGACGAATTAAATCAAGTCGTTTCATGCTGCAAAAAGTTCGATCGATTCACGAATAACATCCTGTCCTTGCAAACTTTCTCCAAAGAGAAGACGGTTAGCTTCTAGAACTAGCTCGATCGCCTCTTCCAAATCTTCACGAGTCTCATCTAAGGTTTCTGCCTGCGTGTTAGCACCTGGCAGCTCCTCTACGAAACCAATGTAGCCTTCAGGAACTTTCAGAAACGTTTTTGTTAGTTTTAAATTCACTATATAGAACCCATGAAATAAAGAGTGAATGCCTGTGTCTTCTTTCTATTGTAGCCCACAGGTTAGGACGATAGCAGTATAATACAACTGCAAGCTTTACCTTAAATCAATTCGATCGCCCTACCTATTTCCGCCGATCGTTTTGCCGCTTCTGCCACTTTCATCGTATACAAACTCTGTTCCAACGTTACATACAAAGGTTCTTGATTGAATAAGTGATCTAAAACCGCCGCCATATCCCGCGAAAACAATCCCCGTCGTCCCGGCACCTCAATCTCGTGTGCCCCGTCCGCTTGAATCAATGTGCCCCGATCACCATCAAATACCAAAGCCCCCGCACTGCCTTGAATTTCCAATTTACGCTCCGGCACCCACACCGCTTCACCCTTGCCATAAACCACATCCAAAAGCAAACCATTTTTAAATAAAAACTGCCCCGAACATTGGCAAGAACTGTAATAAGCAGGTTCGCTGGAAGGCTGATAAGTCGCACGGCAATTGACGGAGACCACTTCGCCAAAGAGATGGGTAAATCGATGCAGTCGTGACAGCGCGCCCATTAAAGGAAAACCAAACATTTCATGATTAAAGGTCCATTTTTTCGGAGCGGGTCGCTGAGGCACGATCGTCGCATACCGCCCATAAAATGGCTGCCCAATCTTGGGTAAATTTGCAATCAAAGATTGATGCATACCGCCGAGTAGTTCAATATGTTCTACATGTAGAAGGCAATTTTGATTTTTGGCGAGAGCAATGAGAGACTCAGCCTCGGAAACCAATAGCGTCAGCGGGTACTCGACCACAACATGTTTTTTTGCAAACAACGCTGCTCGTGCGATTGTCCCATGCTCACTATTTAAATTTGAAATCACCACCAAATTCACATCCGGTGAATTAACCAATGCCTGCCAATTAGGAAAGGCGCGAGTTTGGTGGGTTTCAACAAAGGTGGCGAGTTTTTCTGGAGTATTGCCTGAGACACCGACTAGCTTGGCGCGAAACTCTGCGTTAATCACTTCAGCACGCACTTTAGCCGCGTACCCCGTTCCCACTAGCCCAATTCCGATCGGTCCAGTTCCGATCGTTGTCTGCAATCCACTCATCGCCCACACCTTTTAAATTCCTGATTTAACTGTATCAAACTTAGCCGAGAATTTTGGCCCAGAAGGCTTTGATTTTTTGCCAAATATAAGCGCCTAGACCCTTTGAGGCTTTCTCGAATTTATAATAGAACAGAATATCAACGACATCTTCGAGTTTGAGTGGACGCAGATAATTGACAACCCGATCGACCAACCGATCGGAATCTGCCAAATACTTCTTCAATCCTAATTTCTCTGAAATTGTCCAATCTTTCAGAAAGACGCGATGCATTTCATCTTGATAGCCGTCAAAGTTTTGAGCATGGCCTTGCAGGTACCGATTGATATAACTTAGCGCAATCTCAGCACTTTGCATCGCATGACGAATGCCCTCACCGCCCAAAAAATTAATCGTCGAAACGGCATCCCCGATCGCCAGAATATTTCCGTCAACATATTTGTCCTTGAGACCCAAACTGTACCGAACTGTTCCGCCGTGACGCTCGATAATTTCATATTGTTCAGGCTTGATATGCTCATCAATAATTAATTTAATATAATGCTTAAGGGGCTTCATTTCTGTGACATATTCATGTTCCAAATTAACAATTCCCGCCCCTACTTTTAATTGCCGATCGTTCATGGGAAAAATCCACGAATATCCCTTTGGCATCCATTTATATCCCAAAAAAAACGTTAAGGCTTTAGCACTTCTCTCGTAAGCTGCTTCATCTACTTTAATTAGAAATTCAACACCCGTTCCCGTAATCAGATCCGGTTGTTCTTTGAGACTGGCATACATCACCGATCGGTTAGGTCCCGTGGCATCAATGAGGAGTTTAGTGGTAATTGTGAGGTCTTTTTTTTCACGACGAACATAAACTTGCAGGGTTTGATTTTCCAAAACTTCGTGACTCACATAGAGACAATTGAGCCAAACCTCGCCTTCATGAGCTTGGGTCTCTTGAGCGAGAAACGATCGGAGTTTTGCAAAATCTAAAACACTGCCTTGAATATTTTCCGATCGCCAAGTTCCCGTTTGGTTGGAGGTGACAATATCGATTTGGTTCCAAAAACTACCGACAATGCTTTCAGGCAAGTCATAGCGCGTTAGAGTTTCATTGGGTGTTCCAGAGCTAGAAAAACTATTGGTGTCAAAATCCTTGTGGCGCTCCATCAATAATACGCGATAGCCCTTTTGGGATAACTTTCGCGCACAATGGCCCCCTGCCGGACCTGCTCCCACCACTACTACATCAAAATATTGCATTGCAGGCTCATCCTATTTCAAACGCTTCGATCGGTATTGTAGGTGGAATTGAGAATTGAGAATTGAGAATTTTTAAGCGCTTCTGTTTCGGACGATCGCTAGTAATGCTCTTACTTAGTAATGCTCTTACTAATGATGCTCTGAGAGCTTTCGTAAAGTGTAGTAAAACGCAGTTCCACCTACGCCCATGAGCAAAATGTGTGGATAGGCCGCCAGAAAGGTCGCCAAGCCCAAAATCAACATCACTAGCCCAAGCAATGCAGGCAGAATTAAAATGCCATAGATCCTAGCCTTTGCTCGTAAGCTTAATCGATCGAACCCACGTTTTGACCCCATGGCATCATGGTAAGCCGAAGCGACGTTCCAAGCTTCCGCTTCGGGAGGGCGCTGTTCTGTAGAAACTTGTTGAGCTTTACGAGCGGCTTCACGCAGGCGTATTTCCTTTTGACTGCTGAGGAGAGGCTCTAGGGTTTCGTAGGCCAGATTGAGCTGCTTGAGTTTATTTTCAGCGCGTTCTTGAAGCCTGGGGCTGTGGGTAAAGCGATCGGGATGCCAAACCTGCACAAGGTCCTTATAGGCTTGCTTTGCATCCTCCAACGTCACCGGAGGCACCAGATCTAAAATGCCACAACATTCTTGATAATCCATACTACATTTCTTGAAATCTAAGCCAATTCTTAAAATCTGAGCCTTCAACTCTCAGACGATCGTACCCCCCAAACATCCCCCACTTCACAAAATCTAAACTCTAACTTTTAGATTCAGACCAATGCGAACATTGCAAACATAATGCGAACATTGGCAGTTAGCCTTAGAATGAATGAAG
>JANMIS010000447.1:0-3503 GCA_031375925.1 Synechococcales cyanobacterium OTE_70_concoct_197_sub | reverse complement strand
CTACGCCACCTCCAAAAAACTGGTGCTCATTTCGTAAACAAAAGGGGCGATCGGATAGCTGAGAATGGTCACAAATGTCTGAAGTGAAGGGCATACCAAAATCATACCAATCGTTTCCCTGCCAAAACCTGCGAGGCGGTTAAATGCAACGCGGGGAACGTGGGGGAGACGATCGTTTCATCGCCCCGGTATTGACTGACTCGGTAAGTTTTATCAACCAAATGATAGACGCTAACGGTCGGACGTTTGGGAGAGCCGATGTATTTTGCAGCGCCAAAAGGGTCAGGGTCAACAATCCAATATTCAGGGATTCCGATCGCCTGATATTCGGTTACTTTCTCACGATAGTCAGCCGTTGCAGTACTCTCACTGACGATCTCGACGACCAAAAAAGCCGCTGTCACCAGAACAGCCGATTGGTCTAATTCTGCGTCCACAAAGTCACTGGGGACGATCGCAACATCGGGCCGCCGTGCGCTACTGCTTTCAGTCTGTTGCCCCGGTTCTTGGAAGGCTTCCCAGTCAAATCCTAGCCGCTCAATTTCCCGATTAAAAGCACCTTCTAGATACCGGGCGATTCTTAGATGTAACCAGGTTGGGGGACTCATAGGAATTAACTCGCCCTTTGTCAGTTCATACCGTCTATCCGTGCCGTCGTCATAGGTCAAGAATTCCTCAAGCGTCATTCGTCGGTCAGTTGCGACTGTCATAGTCCGTTCACCTTGTGTGTGCGAGGCATGATCGCTTCTCTTTCGGGGTTGCTCACACTCCCATCATATCAAGAAAATAGTTAGGCATCGCCACTGCTGTTCCGGCAGGTTTGGGCGATCGTCTTCAAAAACTCTGAACCCCACATACAACAAAACCCGCTCTAAGAGCGGGTTTTATATAATCGGAATGAAAGGATTTGAACCTTCGACCCCTACTACCCCAAAGTAGTGCGCTACCAAGCTGCGCTACATCCCGATTTGCTGATCCAAACGACATCTGGGGAGACTAGCCGTTTAGGGCTTATGTAATATAACACTAAGGTTCGGGAGAAACAAGAAAAATTTGAGTTTTAACGTCTTGGTCAAGTTCAATCTGGATCCAATGCTTTCAATGCTTCTACTAACCCGATCGCCGACTTCCATTCCCCCTCACAGCGCCGCCCTCGATGCAAAATAAACCGTAACCCATAATCCTGAGGAAATCCCTCCACCTCCATCCAAAGATCTTCACATTCCAGTTCGCAACTCAGAGACTCCTGATCCATCAACGCCATCGAATTCATGGTTTGCGCTAGCGTTAGTGCCAAACGGCGAAATGAGAGGAACTCCGATCGGGTCAACTCCACAGCCCAATCCTCTGTCCCCACTAAGGCCCCAAACTCCCCTTCATCTAGCCCAAGGCGAAACCCCTCCCCCTCTCGCCACACCTTCGCCATTCCTAACCTTCCTCATCCCAAAGCCGCTTAAGCTGATAGCGCCATGCCTCCACCGTACCCTCACTGTCCGCATCCAAACTCCCCATCACCCCTTCCGAATAAAATCGCTCCAACGTCTGCATCGTCGCTTCCATGGACTGACCTTGCTGCTTAGCGGCCTTAATAATTTGGCGAATTTGCTTTTCGATATGTCGATTAAAAACGCCATCTAGGCCCTGCTTGAAAATCGCCACGAGACGCTTCACCGCAGATGTACAGTCTTCAGGTGTCAGGCCCTCGCAGCCGTGCTGATACACCGACCACAGCAGGCCCTGATGTACCGCATAGCGAGCTTCCTGGGTCTCATCAAAATTTGCCTCCAGAAACTCCTCCAAGAAAGCCATTGCGTCACTAATGGGACCGATTGGCACGAGCATTCGCAGCCAGGACTGATCATCTGACAGTAGAACCAGCAACCGGAAGCCATCCTGCTCGATTTGGTAGGAACCAGGAGCTAGCGTTCTCACCGCGTCTCCGAATAAACTCGCCAACAGATTGGGAATCTCATTAGGGTTCATAAATTGAAATCAACGATCGCTCACCACAACAGGATCTAGAGTACAAGAGAAGATGCGTCGCATTCCTCTACAATATCGAATACATTGCGGAACTTTCTGCCTTGACGTAATCGTCTAGTGAAGGGCTACGTAGTAGGTCTTGATTTTGATCTATTTTAGTTACACCGTTACGGTCCCGAAATATCTCGGTAAATCCTGATCAATTCAGGGTTTAATTGAAAATATAGCACCACGGAATTCTTCGTATATGCGTAAATCGTTTGTTCTCGATACGAATGTCCTGCTTCATGACCCCGCCGCAATGATGAAGTTTGAGGGACAGGATGTTATTTTACCTATCACGGTCATCGAAGAACTCGATCGCTTCAAAAAGCAACCCGAAATGACCGGACGCAACGCGCGCCAAGTGTCACGAACTCTTGACCAACTGCGAAAAATAGGTCATCTCACTGAGCCTGTGGCGCTGCCCCACGGTGGCACCTTGAGAGTAGTCCTTTGCCGTCGCGAAACCCTGAAAGCCCTTCCTGCTGAACTCGATCGGGATTACGGCGACAATGCCATTTTGGCCGTAGCTTTGGAGCTTCAGCGAGAGTGCGATTGTCAAGTGGTGATGGTGAGCAAAGATACCAACCTGCGAATTAAAGCCGATGCTTTGGGCTTGGATGCAGAGGACTATGAAACTGACAAAGTTGATTTCTCTGACCTATACGGTGGAACGGCGGAAGTCTGGGTTGATCCAGAGACTATTGACCAACTGTTCAAAACAGGCGCAACGGAAATCAACCCCGCCCAGCTTCAACAGCCGCTCTTGCCCAATGAAGCCGTCACCCTAATCAATCAAGGCAATCCCACCCACACAGCCCTCGGCATTGTAGAAGCCGTCACAGGCAAAATTCTTCCGCTGACAAAATTGCCCTATGGCGGAGTTTCACGGATTCAGCCTCGGAACCGAGAACAGCAGTTTGCCTTGGACCTGCTGCTGCGCGATGAAATTCAACTGGTCACGTTAGTCGGGAAAGCGGGCACTGGGAAAACCTTGCTGGCGATCGCCGCTGGACTGCAAAAAGTAGCAGACGAACATATTTATAGCCGTCTATTGATTTCCCGTCCGGTGATTCCCATGGGGAAAGATCTGGGGTATTTACCGGGAGATGTGAACGATAAGCTCACGCCTTGGATGCAGCCGCTCTATGACAATTTTGATCTAATTTTCGGCACAGCGGACACCAGTAATAAGCCCTTGCATTGGCGGCGGGGACATGAAGAACTGGTCGAACATGGCCTGCTTCAGATTGAACCTCTGACTTATATTCGAGGTCGTACTTTACCGAAGCAGTTTTTCGTCGTTGATGAAGCCCAAAACCTCACGCCCCATGAGGTTAAGACGATTTTGACTCGTGCAGGTGAGGGGACTAAGATCATTCTTACAGGTGATCCAGAACAAATTGATAATCCCTACGTCGATGCTTCGAGCAATGGCTTAACTTATGCCGTTGAGCGCTTTAAACACGAAGCGATCG
>JANMIS010000360.1:0-3563 GCA_031375925.1 Synechococcales cyanobacterium OTE_70_concoct_197_sub | reverse complement strand
GTTGATGCCTGCGTGATTCATTGCTTCTAACAGGGTGAGCGTCCCGACCACGTTGTTACGGTAATACTTATCCGGTTGGCTGACGGATTCTCCGACGTAGGCGTAGGCTGCGAAGTGCATCACCGCATCGAATTTGTGGCGTTCGAACAAGCGATCGAGGGTGGTGCGATCGTTGGTATCGCCTACGACCAGTTCAAGCTTAAGAACGTCTCTCACAATGTTCTCGTGTCCATAGACCAGGTTGTCAAGGATAACAACGTCATAGCCCGCATTTTTTAGTGCTAGGGCGGTGTGGGAGCCGATGTAGCCTGCTCCGCCTGTAACGAGAATTTTGGCCTTAGGGAAGCCAGGTTGAGGGGGGACGGATTGCATGATATCTATTCTCCTTGTCTGCATAATAAATAGATCAGTCTAGAGTCTAAAGGACATGGGGGTTTGTGAAAGCATTTACTGAGTACAAACACATATTTCACACAGTTTTATGTATTCCCTACAGTTTTATCTATTCCCTACAGTTCCGCATCGCATCTCAGGAGGGCATGCATAGACTATCTTGTTGAATTTTTCAAGGTTTGTTGAATGGATGTGGATTAAGTGAGCTTTTGGACTGAGAAAACTTCTGCAACTCTAAAAATCTTGAGTACAATCCAGTCTTCGGGTTATGTTGTCGTCACTTTCCAGTGGGATAGACTCCCAAATCGCACCTATTTAAAGTCTTCACAGCATCTGAAGGGATTGGCCCCATGGTTTTATTGGTTACTGACGTCTTTTTACTTCTAACTCAGGTCTTACTCTGGATATTAGTCGGCTTAGCGGCCAGATTTGTCCTGTTGAAAGCGCTCCCTAAAGCTTTCTTAGGGAGCCTGGTTTTGGTGCTTCTGGTGGCGGTGGCGGCGCTAACGTTTTTTAGTGGATCCCCAGCACCGGGATTACTCGGAGATGTGTGGCAGATTATTTCTGTCATTTTGAATCCCTTCGGGCTTGTGCTGATTTTGCTCTGTGTGGTCTGGCGGGATTTGGAAAACAAGGGAAAGCCCAATTTAATTTTTCTGCGGGTTGCGGTGGCTTCGTTGGTGATCTTCAGTTTGCCTGTGGTGGCGAATTTCCTGGCTCAGCGATCGGAGATGGAAGCGGTCCAGATTATGCGGACCAATGCGCCTGCGCTTCCGGGTGGTGCGCAGCGGGTCATTGTTTTGCTGGGTCAAAACACGACTCGGCTAAAGCTAAGTCCTAGAATTGAAGCGGCCCCTCCAGAGAAGAAGGCCGATCGCACCGGAATTTTGCCTCCGCCTGAACCGATTACGCCAGGAAGTTTTGACCTGTTGACAAATCTCCCGGTTCAATTGACGGAGCGGGGCGATCGGATCATTGGGGCTGCCCAAACTTTTAGAAATGAAAGTGGAAACAATCCAATTCTGGTCGTCAGTGCGGGTCGTCGCCCTGAGCGGATGGAGAAAAAGGACGAAAAGAAAGAGGAAGTCTCTGAAACGGCGGACATTGTGAAAATCCTTCAGACTCAGCTTGGGATTCCACCGAGTGCTATGTTATTTGACCATGACAGCCGATCGGTCATTGATTCGGCGACGAATGTTCGTAAGCTTTTGGAGTCCAAAAATATCCGGTTCGGCAATCAGATTATGTTGGTGACTTCTGCTCTTGAGGCCAGCCGAGCTGCGTTGACCTTTGGGAAGGAGCTAGATCCAAATGGTCAAGCGGTGACGGTCATTTCGCGCCCAACTAATTTTTACACGATTCCTCCGAAGGGTTCTCTAGAGACCCGAACGCAGGGTAGGGATTTAGTAGAGCGTAACTTTATGGTGTCGGATTTGATGCCAAGCGTGGATGCCCTTCAACTGAGTACTAAGGTTTTAAATGAGGCATTGACATCGCTTTACTATTTCCTTCGCGGCTGGATTCGTCCTCTCCGAGCGGGCTAGGCGACGTTAGGCGGAGCTGCTGATTTGGTGGCCAACTTCAATCCGTTTATGAAAGGGTGCAGTTTGCACCCTTTTTTGTTTCAGTCCTTATGGGGATGCTGAGAGCCGTTGCAGGGAAATGTGGGCGGCTTCGGAAACGTTGGGGTGAGGATCTTTGGCGAGGTAGCGAAGGGCGGAGGCGCTTTTTTCAGTGGGGAGGTTGCCCAATGCTTCGGCTAACCGTTGCCGCACGAGCCAGTCCTCAGATTGCACAAAGCCTAAAATGGCCTCGACCGATTCGATCGCCTTAATCTCCCCTAAGGCCGCGATCGCCGCCTGCTGAATCACGACTTCTGGACTTTTTAAGGCTTTGAGTAAGGTTGCTTTTGCTCGGGGATCTTTGAGGTTGCCGAGGGAGACGGCTGCACTGAATCGCACCAGCCAGTCGCGATCGGTCTCAAAGGCTTGGACCAACGGCTCAAAGGCTCCCACATCTTCAAGGTAGCCGAGTGCCCCCGCTGCATCCGCACGCACGCCATAATCCGGTTCGGTCTGCAAAATCTCCACTAAGATCGGCAATGCTTCCGGGGTTGGCTTCAATCCCAGCACAAAAATGGCCATCGATCGGACTTGCTGGTTCGGGTCTTTTAGTACCTTTTGAATTAAGGGGAAGGCAAGAGTTGGTTCCACATCGCGCAGGGCCGCCAATGCGAGTTTTCGATCGGTTACGCTGGCACTATCGAGCTGGCTGGAAAGCGCTTCAAGGGATTGGGGCTGAGACATTTGGGTGCTTTTAAACCTCTCGTTCTACTTTTTCTAAGAATTCAGGGTAATTGTCCAAGTCCTCAGGGGAATCTAATGCGGAGCAAATGACCCAATTGGGTTCGTGGGCAATGCGTTGAATGTATGCACTAACAACGTCTGGATCCGTTCTGTTGTCTAGAAGATAGGTCTTGAGCGATCGGCGGCTCATGGTTTCGAATTCGGGCTTCATTTTTGAAATCTCCATTGACCATCAGGATAGATGAGTATTTCGGTTTCTTCCCCTGCCAAAATAAAGATCGTTCTGGACTTCTCATCGAAGCACACTAGCGAGAGCGATCGATACATTAACGTTAGTCGCTGGCAGAGATCAAAGCAAGTTTTTAGCTGGGATACGGTAGGAATTTTAATACTCCTTTGGTCTGATGCTAAGTAATCGTGATTTTAAGTGTACCCGTTTCGGAAAGCGCGGATCTAGGTTTTGTTTTAAAAACCTAAGTAGAAACCTAAGTAGAAACCTAAGTGGACTAACAAGATTCTTTGTCCTGAAGTATACTGAGCTAATAAGCTTAAAGACTCCCAACAGAGATGCCCTGCTACACGGCTTGGAATGAATATTTAACCCCAGGAACGCCGAAGTACTTACAGGCTGAGGAACAGGTCCAGGGAAAGTTAAAGGCCGTGATGCACATCGTTGACTACTATTACAAGGCATTTGAATATTCTATGCCTGACCTGCCTGACGGAGTAGCTAATAATGCAATGGGACAACTAACGTCAGAAAGAGAGATGAGCATTCGAGAAACAATCTGCCACCACTTTGCATGTGATGGGATTCATTTTTGCACTCTCTACGACGTTTGTTCCTTGCTCGAATCCAAAGAT
>JANMIS010000355.1:0-1403 GCA_031375925.1 Synechococcales cyanobacterium OTE_70_concoct_197_sub | reverse complement strand
CGTAGCCAGTGTCAGCGCCAAACCGAACGCCGTAGAGATGTGCGCCCTGGAGGACGAGCCGATCGCTTAATGAGTGACGTGATTCGGTTTTCCATGTGGGTTTGCGCATCCCTTTGGAATGGTTCGTATAGATGAAGTCCCACCGATGAGGGAATAAATTCAGTAGTGGCTCTGCCTCTGGGATGGGGCGGAAATCTGTCTTTTGAGTTAAAGTCATAACCAATTGAAAAATCTTTCTTTGTGAAGCAACCTTTCTTCACCTGAGGAAAGGTTGCATGAACTTTTTTGTCTTGGAACACAGGGAAGTTAAATACACACGAAGAGGGCGATCGGACTTTTAGGAGTTCGATCGCTTTTTAATGACTTAGTGCGTTTTCCCGCTTGGCCTGTTTGCGTTTAGGGATGGGCTGGTAGCCGTGGGGTTTGAGTAGGGTGGTGAGGGTGGTCTCGGGGAGGTTGTCTAGGGCGAAGGTTAAGGCTTCTTCGGGGTCTACTGGTTCCGCGTCAGGTGATTCTATGCTGTGTTCTCGCAGCGCGTAACTGATGGCGAAGACGTTGTTTTTAATCAGTGAGTACTCCAGTAGCTCCGATGGCGAGACTCCCAGATTGTCGATTTCCCGAATCCGTTGAATGTTCATAGTGAAGTTCTGTTAATTGTTGGTTGTAGCCGTCGTTGTAGTCTTTGTCGCCGGGAAAGATGTTGATTTCGCCTCGTAGGCTGTCTGAGTTGCCCCATGCCCACGTCCATCCCCGGTAGTAGTTGGGCGATCGTGCTCCGTTGGCAAAGGTCCAGTCAAGGCCATCAAATCTCTCCAGCTCGTACTCTTTGCCATCGCTCCTGGCCGCGAGTGCCCATGGAAGGACCCAATCATCACCTTTAACAGCGAACTCTACAGCCAAGTCGCCGCCAACTTCACCCTCACTATGCCAACAGAGGAACAAATCCAACTCTGCCAACAGCACGAAATCGATCGCATTGTCTTCATCGACAACGAATGGACCCCGATCGGCACCCTGCCTGAGTTAGCCCCCGCCGAAATCACCCCCAATTCCCCCGCCGCCCTGCTCACCCGCTGGAAAGCCTACGCCCCCGAAGAAGTCTTCGCCCGCGCCTTCACCCAAGCCTTCCTTCCTGATAAAGACCCTGAACTCGACGAAGCCCTCACCCAAGACAAAGACCCCGAGTATCGGACTTGGAAATGGGCATGGCAAAAACTCACCCGATTCCCCGAAGGAAAGACACTTCGCGAACTCTGGAACGATGCCCCAAAATCTCTCACGAGTACGATCGAACGTGAACAGTTTGACGAATATTTAGACACTGCCATTGAGGTTGGACTTCTCCTTTCTGAAGAAGGAAAACTCACCCACAATCCAGACATGTCACCGTAGGACCGTAGGAC
>JANMIS010000346.1:0-8990 GCA_031375925.1 Synechococcales cyanobacterium OTE_70_concoct_197_sub | reverse complement strand
CCGACGCTTAAGCCACCGGATGAGGCGACGTAAGCATCAAGCTTTGATAAAGGGATGCCGACGCGCTTTTCGAGGACGGCGAGAATTTGTAGAAGACGGTTGTATTCGATACCCGTGGTCGATCGGCGAGGTGAGGAATAGCTCGTCGGGCTGACTAGGGCTTGGAGTTCGACGACGATCGGGCGGGTGCCTTCACAGGCGACGATTGTGGCAGTACCTGATGAGGGTTCTTCACGGTTACCCAAGAAAAGTTCTGAGGGATTTAAAATCTCTTCTAAGCCTTGATCGACCATTTCAAAGACGCCGACTTCGTGGGTTGCACCAAAACGGTTTTTGGTCGATCGCAGGAGCCTGTGGCTGGCAAACCGATCGCCTTCAAAATAGAGGACGGTATCGACCAAATGCTCTAAGACTTTTGGGCCTGCGATCGCGCCTTCTTTGGTGACGTGGCCGACGATGAAAAGCGTGATGTTGAGCTGTTTGGCGAGGCGCATCAGCATGGAGGTGCATTCACGGACTTGGGCGACGGAGCCGGGGGCGCTGGTGAGGGCGGCGTAGTAAAGGGCTTGGATACTGTCGATGACAGCGACTTGGGGACGCAGGGTTTCGAGTTCTGTGAGGATGGTGTCGAGATCGATCTCGGGGAGGAGGTAGAGGTTTTGTTCTCGGGGTATCTCGGGGGTGGAGGGTTCGGGATGCGCGGCCCTTATATCGGCCCTTACATCGGTCCTTACATTGGAGGGCTTTTTGGATTTGGTGCGGGTGGATACGGGAGATTCGGTGGGTTCTGGCGCTTCGGGAATATCTGAGTCTAGATCGTCGTCTGGGGCATCGTCGGAGGTGCGGGTTTTGCCGATGCCTAAACGCTGGGCGCGGAGTTTGACCTGCTGGCCGGATTCTTCGGCGCAGACGTAGAGGGTGCGGTGCTCTAGAGAGAGTCGGTTGGCGGTCTGCAATAGCAGCGTTGATTTACCAATGCCGGGGTCGCCGCCGATCAGGACTAGGGAGCCAGGAACGATGCCGCCGCCCAGGACCCGATCGAGTTCACTATAGCCAGACGGTAAGCGCGCAAAGGTCGCATCCTGAATTTGGTCGAGCTTTAGAGACACCATGGGACGCGCTTCACGATCGTCTCCCGCACGGCTGCGAGTCATCTTCATCAGCGGGTTCTGACTGAGGCGATTGGCTCCGGCAGCAGCGGTGGGAGCTTGCTCCTCTAGGGAGTTCCAGGTGTTACAGGAGGGACAACGCCCAAAATACTGCGGGAAATCTGACCCACAATCGTTACAGACCCAACGCGATCGAAGTTTAGCCATTCTTAAAACTTAATGAAGAAACAAAACAGAACAAACCACTGATAGCCCTTGATTTTTAACCGGGTGAATTGTTAAAAAAGCCTGAAGCTTAGGATTGGAAGGTATTTTGAGTTACGAAATAAGCGATTTGATTTATCATAAATGAATTATAAGACACCAAAAATTAACTAAGTTCATCAGTCTTCACTGGTTTTAGGCTTAGCAAAGGTTCAAGGAGCGTTACCCAAGTTGGAAATTCATAAAGAAAAGATTCTCGTCGTCGATGATGAGGCCAGTATTCGGCGGATTTTAGAAACTCGCTTATCCATGATTGGCTATGACGTTGTGACGGCAGCAGATGGGGAAGAGGCGATCGAAACCTTTCGTAGCGCAGAACCTGATTTAGTTGTACTGGACGTGATGATGCCGAAGCTGGACGGCTATGGCGTTTGTCAAGAATTGCGTAAAGAGTCCGATGTGCCGATTATTATGCTAACCGCCTTGGGTGACGTGGCCGATCGGATTACCGGATTGGAACTGGGCGCAGACGACTATGTGGTCAAGCCGTTTTCGCCAAAAGAACTGGAAGCACGGATCCGATCGGTGCTGCGACGAGTGGATAAGGTGTCTACGACGGGCATTCCGAGTTCGGGTGTGATTCAAATTAATACCATTCGCATTGATACTAACAAACGTCAGGTCTATAAGGGTGATGAACGGATTCGGTTAACGGGAATGGAGTTTAGTCTATTAGAACTCGTGGTGAGCCGATCGGGTGAGCCGTTCTCCCGTGCTGAGATTTTGCAAGAGGTGTGGGGCTATACGCCCGAGCGCCATGTGGATACTCGGGTGGTGGATGTCCATATTTCCCGACTTCGGGCCAAGCTCGAAGATGACCCTAGCAACCCTGAATTGATTCTCACCGCCAGAGGTACGGGCTATTTGTTTCAACGGATCCTGGACCCGAATGAAATAGAGTAGTGGTTGAAATATCCGGACTTTGCTAACGCAACGCTTCGCGAACGGCTCCGCTCAGTCCTCCATTAGGAATCTGGTGGGCTGAGCGGAGTCGAAGCCCGTAACAAAATGGCTCGCACCTAAACTCCGATCGGCACCTTCACCGCTGAAGCCAACGATCGGAGCATTTCAATTGTGGTTTTGAAGTCTACGCAGGCGTCAGTTACGCTCTGTCCATAGGTCAGCTTCGACAGATCGCTAGGAATCGATTGATTTCCGGCCACCAAGTGGCTTTCAATCATCACGCCCATCAAGTAGGGTGTTTTTTTCCGTAACTGGTCCGCCAAATCCGCAAGGACGATCGGCTGGTTGCGATAATCTTTCGAGCTATTACCGTGACTGCAATCCACCATCGATCGTTCGCACAGGCCCTGACGCTTCATTTCTACAGCGGCTTTGGCCATGGCTTCGAGGCTGTAGTTTGTCCCGTCTTTCCCACCTCGTAAGACTAAATGGCAATCAGGATTGCCCGTCGTCTTGACGATGCTGGCGCGACCTTCGCCGTCAATGCCTAGGAAATGATGACTATGGCTGGCGGACAATACCGCATTAATCGCCACATCTAAGCCCCCGTCTGTCCCATTTTTGAACCCAACAGGCATGGAGAGACCGGAGGACATTTCGCGGTGAGTCTGGCTTTCGGTGGTGCGGGCACCGATCGCGCTCCAAGAAATTACATCTGCGATGTACTGAGGAATAATAGGATCCAAAAGTTCTGTCGCGCTGGGCATGTCCATATCTGCGAGGTCAAGCAACAGTTGGCGGGCAGTACGTAGCCCTGTGTTGATATCGAAGGATTCATCTAAATGAGGATCATTGATTAAGCCTTTCCACCCCGTCGTCGTCCGAGGTTTTTCAAAATAAACCCGCATGACAATTTCGAGTTGGTCTCGCAGTTCATGACGCAAGACCGATAGCTTTTCAGCGTATTCGCGGGCCGCTTTAACATCATGAACAGAACAGGGACCGACAATCACAAGGAGCCGATCGTCCTCTTGACGCAAAATCTTACGGATTCGTTCTCGGGTCGTGGCGACGACTTCTGCGGCCTTGTCCGTCATCGGAAACTCGGCTTTGAGCTGGTCTGGGGTCATCAATGCGCGAGTCTCAACAACGTGCAAATCACTGGTTCTAAACATACTCTCTCAGGGGTGGAAGCATGGGAGAGACTCGATTGTATCGCATCAATCATCTTCCCAAAATGAACAGGGCACAAATTACCCACCCTCCACTAAATCACGATCGCTCCCTTAAAAGAACCCCCCTGAACAGGCTAAATATGAAAAGGACAGGCCAACCTGCATTTTACCGCTGGACTGACCTGCCTGCCTTCGTCATTCATTCACCTGTGGTTACTAACATAGGAGGGTCGTTTGTCATCGATATGGTGGTGAGATGAAGTCACTGTGACAGGTCACAAAGGGTCCTCAGTATTGCCGATTCATCCGTAGTCCGGCGGCAAAATTTGTGACAAAACTGCCATGCGTCTGACGTGAGATCGCCATAACTGTTGCTTAGAGTAGACTGTAAATACAGCCACTTAATAATTCATACACGAGTTGAATCGCCATGACGACGAACCGGAAACTCAATCTAAGTTCCACCACTTTGAAAAAAGCTGCAATCTATGCAACATTACCGCTTTTGGGTGCAGGCGTGACGGTCTTCGGCGGGCGATTATTGCAGCAGTCTCCAGCGATCGCCCAAAACACAACCCCTCAAGTGATAGCTCAAAGCCGACCAGGGGGAATGGAAGGAAATTTTATTGCGGATGCGGCGGAAAAAGTGGGTCCGGCAGTCGTGCGGATCAATGCATCTAGGACGGTCAAGGCCAAACAGCGACCTGAAATGTTTGACGATCCGATGATTCGGCGTTTTTTTGGTGAGCTGCCGGACCAGCCCAGGGAAAGGGTGCAGAGGGGAACGGGTTCGGGGTTCATCTACAGCAATGATGGCTTAATTATGACCAATGCCCATGTGGTGGCAGGAGCGGACACCGTGGAAGTGGTGCTTCGCGATGGTCGGAAAATTACCGGAAAAGTTCTAGGGACCGACTCACTGACGGATGTGGCGGTGATTCGGGTGAGCGATCGGAATCTTCCCACGGTCAACTTGGGCGATTCCGATAGTTTGCGCCCTGGGGAATGGGCGATCGCCATTGGAAATCCCTTAGGTTTGGACAATACCGTGACAGCGGGAATTATCAGTGCGACGGGTCGATCGAGTTCCCAAATTGGCGTTCCCGATAAACGGGTGGGATTTATTCAGACGGATGCGGCCATTAATCCCGGTAACTCGGGAGGGCCATTGCTCAACCAGCGGGGCGAAGTGATTGGGATGAACACTGCGATCATTGGTGGCGGTGCTCAAGGACTTGGGTTTGCGATTCCGATTAAGACCGCAAAACGAATTGCAGAACAGTTAATGGCTAACGGGAAAGTGAATCATCCTTACTTGGGGATTCGCATGACGACCTTAACACCAGAATTAAGAAAAGAAATCACCTCCGACCCGAATTCCAATCTTGAAATCAAAGACGATCGGGGCGTGCTGGTCTTCCGCATTGAGCGATCGTCACCTGCGGCGCAGGGCGGATTAAAGCCCGGAGATGTGATTAAGAAAGTCGGTGGAAAATCTGTCGAAACTGCTGAACAAGTGCAGCAAGCTGTGGAAGCAAGTTCGGTGGGCGGAGATCTCCCGATCGAACTCAGCCGAAACGGTCAAATGATATCGGTCACTGTCAAGCCTGCCACTTTCCCCGTGAATGCAGGGCGTGAGTAGAAAAGCGATCGACGAGACGCATCGATTCCTCTGGGGTGGATCGATGGAAGCTCGGGGTTGACTTGCGCCATTTGAGGGATTTTCGGGAAAGCTAGATAGAGCAAACCAAGCGCGTCGAAAGTCCCACGCAAGTCCCACTTATGTCGCAAGCGATGTCGCAAAAACTTCTTGGCGGACGGTATGAGATTCTGCGCCAGCTTGGCGGCGGCGGCTTTGGTCAGACTTACTTGGCGAAGGATCAGCATCTTCCTGGTAAGCCCTACTGTGTGGTGAAGAAGCTTCAGCCCAAGATCAAACGGCCCGAAGCGCTCGATGTGGCAAAACGGCTGTTTGATGCGGAGGCTCAGGTCTTACATCAGTTAGGACACCATGATCAAATTCCCCGCTTGACGGCGCATTTTGAAGAGGCTCGCGAGTTTTACTTAGTCCAAGAGTACGTGCCAGGAAGGGTAGTGAGTCAGGTTTTTAAAGAGGATCTGCCGCTGTCGGAGGAAGCGACGATCGCCCTGTTGCGCGAACTGCTGACCCTATTGATTTTTGTGCATCATCATCAGGTGATTCATCGGGACATTAAACCTAGTAATTTAATCCTTCGGGAAAGTGACGGCAAGATTGTTTTGATTGATTTTGGGGCGGTTAAGCAAATGACCTTATCGCCCATTGAAGAATCCACGGTAATTGTGGGTTCTTCGGGCTATTCGCCGCCTGAGCAATTGACGGGTCATTCTTGTTTTGAAAGTGATCTGTATGCAGTGGGGATGATCGGGATTCAGGCGTTGACCAGCTATTCCCCAAAACATCTTCAGCGCGACCCCCAGACCCATGTGCTGTACTGGCGTGACCAGGCAGAGGTGAGTCCCGGCTTTGCTGAGGTGCTCGATCGGCTAGTCCAGCATGACCCGAACGATCGCTATAGTACGGCGCAAGAAGTTTTGGAGGCATTGGCATCTTTGGTGCCAGAGTTGCCTGCGGCGGTGGGTGTGGCGGCTTGGGTGGAGCGGGGAGACTATCTATTACAGCGGCACCATTTTCGGGAGGCGATCGTAGCCTACGAGAAAGCGCTAGATCTTCAACCGGAGGAGGCAGAGCTTTGGGTGAAGCAGGGCAAAGCTTACGAAGGCGTTCAGCAGTTTTCGGCGGCGCGGGATGCCTACCAACGGGCGACGCAGTATGAGCCAAACAATGCTCAAGCTTGGTTAAAGCTGGGAATGCTGCTGGAAAATCTATCGTGCTTGGAAGAAGCGCTGGTGGCCTATGACCATGTGCTGACCTTAGAACCGGAGAATCTCTGGGCTTGGCACGATCGGGGCAAAATTCACGAAGCACTTGGACAGTGGGATACGTCGCTGGCCGCCTATGGTCGTGCGATCGAAATCAAACCCAATTTTCAATTGGCGGTGGAAAGTCGTAAGCGGATATTGTTGGATCAAGGCCGGACGAAAGAACTGGTGCAATGCGGTCATTATTCTGAAGCGCTCACTCTCGCCAAACGAGATCACCAAAAAAATCCAACCCATGCCCAAACGCTTCTCACCTACAGTACGGTCCTAGCGAAACTTCAGCGCAGTGAAGAAGCGATCGCAATCTTAGATCAGCTTTTAGGAGCAGATTTGGACTATGCGGCGGCTTGGCGGGTGCGGGGCGAAGTCCGATTGCAGCGTAAAGATTGGGTAGGGGCGTTGCAAGATCTGGAGCGATCGTTGGCGTTAATGCCCGACAGTGCAGAGTCTTGGCGAATAAAAGCCCAAATCTTAGAGCAGTTAGAGCGACCTGAAGATGCGCTGACGGCCTATAGTCAAGCATTGACGCTACAGCCGACGGATGAGGAATCCGTTGCAGGCCGATCGCGCTTAGTGAATCTTCTATCTCCGATGTTGGCAGAAGAAGATCTATCATTGGATGAGGACGATTCGACGGTGTTGAGTATTCCGATAATGGGTCAAGGCTTACCTCAGATTTCTCTGCGTCCTGAACTCAAAACTGTGCGATCGACCGCAGAAAAAATCGCCCGTAGATTAGAGGGGATTTCGGTGTACCCAGACGCCGTTCGCGTCAGAGAATCTGCGCCGCAGACGCCAAGTTTGCTGTCTGCACTGGTGGCCGAAAAGAGTTCGCCGAAGCTGGGGACACGCCCCATGGACCAAACGGGATCTTGGCTATTGCGCGGGCCACTGCTGGAGAAAGTCCGTCAGCATCGCCGATCGATGGCGCTGGTGCCCGATGTTTCAGATAATCCTGACCATCCAGAGAATCTGAAAAAACGCGGAGATGCGATGTTTGGATTGGGGCGGTATGAGGATGCGATTACTTGTTACGATCGGGGAATTCATATTCAACCCAATAATCCAAAACTTTGGTGTAGCTTAGCGAGTGCGTTAATGAAGTTGAAGCGATATCGGGAGGCGATCGCTTGCTTCGATCGAGCGATTCATCTTAAGCCCGAAAGCCATATTCCTTGGTATTGGCGTAGTCGTGTTTTGATTGAATTAAAACGGTATCCGGAAGCGCTGCGATCGTTGGAGCAAGCGCTTTTGAATAAACCGAACTTTCAACCTGCGTTGCGTGCCCATGGGCCATTAAAACGAGTGACAGAGCAACAGGCATCTTAAGATTTTAAATCAGGAAGAAATGTTTCTATGTCCCAAACCACAGGAAGAATAGACGAATGTGATCAGGGGTTCGATGGATTCTTGACACATGGTTTCATTTCAGGAGAGCAACACTAGAAGAGTACTCAAATATCGATCGCAAACTCCTTCAAATCTTCCAAATTCACCACTTCCAAAGCCTTTTCGTGACAGGCTTCCAACATTACCTTAGGCGCAACTCCAGCGACAAATGCTTCTTGCCAACGTGAGACACAGAGACACCACCGATCGCCCGCCTTCAACCCCGGAAACTGGTAAGCCGGAATCGGGGTTGATAAATCATTGCCCCTTGATTTAGAAAACGTCAAAAACTCTGACGTAACCTGGGCACAAACTGTGTGACTGCCGTGATCCATTGGACCCGTTTGACAAAAGCCATCTCGATAAAACCCAGTCACTGGAGAGGTACAACAACACCGTAATTCGGTTCCCAGAACATTCTTAGGTCTTGAGCTAATATCCGTCGTCATGATGTCACCTTGAGTTTAGATTTTTGAACTATTTCCCGAGCATTTTTACTAGACCAATCCCGCCCATATAAAGCGCCAAAACTGCCCCCCCAAGCAAACTTTGGGTCAGCGGATCGGTTGAAGGCGTAATGACGGCACCCAGCACCGCCGCACCGACTAAAACATAGCGCCAAGCGGATAGCATTTGCTTTGACGAAACGATGCCGATAAATCCTAGCAATGCTTGAACGATCGGAATCTGAAATGCAAGACCCGTACTGAACATTAGCAGCAGCACAAACTCAAAATATTTATCAATGGACCAAGCCTGTTCTACGACATCTTCACCGTAGGAGACAAAGAAGTTCAATGCTGCTGGAATCAATGCAAAATACGAGAACGCCAACCCCGCCAAAAACAAAAAGCTCGATCCTAACATCACCGGAGCAATAAACCGTTTTTCCCTACGGGTCAATCCCGGTGTCACATAGGCGACGATTTGATACAAAATGAACGGAGCCGAAAGCGTCAATCCGGTGTATCCCGCCGTCTTAATCGAAACGAAAAAGAACTCTCCCGGCGACAACTGCAAAAACTTCACCCCATTCGCCGGGATCTCCAGCAATTGCACGATCGGCTTCACCTGAGTAAAACAGCCCGCAATGCAAACCCCGATCGCAATCAACGAATAAAAAATCCGCTGTCTCAGCTCTTCTAAATGATCAAAAATCGACATCTCAACATCATCGCCTAAATCCTCCTCCCAAGGATCCGCCGCAACGACATCAGGTGATACGATC
>JANMIS010000323.1:0-2769 GCA_031375925.1 Synechococcales cyanobacterium OTE_70_concoct_197_sub | reverse complement strand
GGCCACTCTAGACCCAAGAATGGGGGCCGGGATCTACAGGCTGGTTTCAGGACTGAGGATGGGTGTCGTGGTGATTCGAGAGCTGCCTGAAACCCCTGAAACCCTATGGTTGCGCGGGTTAGGCAAAGATAAAATACTGACCAAGGCCTTTGCTAATATTAGGCGACTGCCCGACACAAAGCGAGAGCGAAATGATATCGTAGAAATATGCATCAAGCATTTCAAATATTTGGTTGAAAAGTCAGAAACGGGTTTATCAGAGCAAGAGGAGGACTTTATGAAGACTATGCAAGAGATTGATACTATTTATCGGGCTGAGATGAATCGGGCTAGACAGGAAGGAGAGAAAGAAGGGAAAAAAGAAGGGAAAAAAGAAGGGAAAGTGGACCTGATTCTTCACCTGTTAAATCGACGGGTGGGGACTGTCTCGATCGATCTCCAAGACAAAATAAAGGCATTACCGTTGGCGCGATTGAACGACCTAGCTGGAGATCTGATGGATTTCTCGCAGATGCAAGATTTGGTCAGTTGGCTGGGTCGGGACAAAAACTAGCCCGACCGACCGATCCCTTCAGCTATTTGCAAAGCCTCTCAGCACGAGAATCGGACTCACTTGCATCGACACCGATCGCCACAAGACTATTGCGCTTCGATCGAACCTGTCGCAGGCAATGCGCCGCTCAGTTCTAAGACATCAGCATTAACTGAAATGGACCCAGCATTTTGGGTGCCGTGGGTTTGGATGAAGAGGGCGGAACTATTCTGAACTTGAACGGTTTTGCCCTGAAGCTGAATGGCTCCTCCCGGATTTCCACTTGTATCTATGAGGGCTGCATTGGTTAATTTAATATCAGAGAAGTTGGAAGCGTTATCATAGCTAAATCCCCATTGAGGAGAAGTCGTGTTGAGTTGAATGTTTCCATTACTCACACTCCCCAGTGCGATTTGCCCACTTTCAGCGGTCAAAATCCCCCCTGAAAGTTGAATATTATTACCCATTAAAGCAAAGGTTTTACCCGGTAAAACTTGTAAACTCCCAAGCTGTGGCGGATGGGCAGTCGGGCGGATATTAGATCCTGGGGTCACAAGTGTATGTCCTGGTCCTTGAATCTGAATACTGCCCGACGTGGAACCCTATTATTGCGCCTAGAGTGCCCCGATCGAATGTAATCGTCACACAGATCGATCGTCCGTGGCAGGCATTAAATTATGAGAAGCCCCTAGTAGCAGGTACTCATATTGATAGACCATCTTTAAATGAATCATCGTTCGATTTGGCGATGTTTATTTTCGTGAATTAATTGACGATTAGGTCGGACATTAAATACCCAACTTATCCAAAATGAAAGACAAAAGCCGTCTGTCTGAACTCAATCCTCCTGAAAATATTACGCCATCTGTAGGCACTACTCTTAGTGGAATTCTGGTTCTTCTTCCATTGATATTGGTCCTACTCTATCTTTATTCAAGCGCAATTAACTCCTAAGTCCAATTTATTCGTATGTCCAACGACAAAGCTGGATCCTCAGCGGTAAATCATCAATCTTCAATGTTCTGAAAGAGGCAATCATGTTAAATTTTATCCGCAGCACCATTTCCAACTTCCAATTCAACATTAACAGCGTTAAGTTATTTTTAAACAACCTTCAAATCAGTCATTTTTTGCCTGCTGTACTGATGAGTATTATGGTAATGGCGAGTCTTTTAGACTCAAATCTGAGTCCTAAGGCTATTACAAAAGAGATCGATAAGACGATTCATCAAGATAAAGAGCAAAGACCAAAAACAACTCAAGAATGGGATAAACAATCTCGTGAAACTGAAGGCAAACCTGGGGAACGAATGAAAAGGATTGAGAAACAATCTGTTGAAGCATTTAAAGATTTTGGTTCAATGTATTCAGATACGGCCAAGAGAAGTGCCTCTGAATTAGAAAAATCTAAGTAGATAATCAAATGGGCACAGATGGATTTGATGGGATGAAAGGGCGAGTATCGGTCCAATGACGATCGGCACCCTTCTTGTAAGTCTTGTTGTGCAACCAGACAACAGGATGAATTCCCTTTCAAGTCATACTCTTTGCCCATGCTAAGACGGTCTAAGATCAACAATCGGGGCACAGAATCCACAATGCCGTTCAAGTTTTGCGGAAACTCCGATCGATCGTCCTAGGTGAGTCACAGTAGTGTAGAAAGTATAGAAATCTAGAAGTATAAGAATTTAGAACTAAACCAGGATCTTGATGATGCTAACGCGATCACTGAATCTTCTTCCGACCTCCCTCACAGCAATTCTGTACTGGGAGGACGATGTATATGTCGCTGAATGTCCTGAAGTGGGGACCGCCAGCCAAGGAGAGACGATCGATGAGGCAATCGCTAATCTTCAAGAAGCAACGGAACTCTATCTTGAAGAGTTTCCACAAGCGCAAACGACTAGGCGATTGATTACGACATTCGAGGTGAATCATGCCCAAGTTACCGCGAGTTAACGATCGCAGTGGGCACATTGAATAATATTTTGAACCAAGCCCAGATTTCTGCTGAAGATTTGATCAATAATCTTTAATTCCTGCGAAATCATGTAACGACCCTAAATTTTATGTCCCAAGTCATCTGTATTGGTGAAGTTCTTTTTGATCTCATCTCTGACGAACCCGGCGTTCCGTTAGAGTCTGTTAGCTCCTGGACTCCCTACCCCGGCGGGGCACCTGCCAATGTAGCCTGCGCCCTGAGTAAGTTGGGGACCGAAACAGCATTCATTGGCGGC
>JANMIS010000305.1:0-3704 GCA_031375925.1 Synechococcales cyanobacterium OTE_70_concoct_197_sub | reverse complement strand
GCAAAGGAACCCCAGTCATGACGAATATTCCAGCCGACCACTGGCGATATCATCACCCCAAAGCCCAAGAACCCTAGAAGTAACCAAGGCGAGGTCAAAGCCTTACGGAACGGAGCCGCCGTCAGACAGAAACCCACCAGCCCTGCCCCCAAGAGAAATCCATGGTATTTACTCAAGCAAGCCAAACCGACCAAAGTGCCGAGAATGGCCAAGCGATAGCTAGGACGATAGGGTTTCTCTCCTCGAAAAAATTCCTCCACAGCACCCCACAGCACCGCCACCCAGAAAAACATCAAAGGCACATCAGGCAAAGTCATGGTGCCAAAGGCCACGATAAAAATTGGCATCAACGAAGCGAGGATCAAAGTTAGCAGCGCCACCCGATCGGAAAAAAGCCGCTTTGCCGCATGATAAAGCAGCGCCAACGTCGCCGTATGAACCAGCAACGTGCCCAGACGAATGGTAAACGGCAACACCTGATCCAAACTCAGCCACAGACCGATCGCTGTTGTAATCGCCACCAGCGGCGGATGATCAAAAAAGCTCCAATCGGGGTTTTGGGTATAGAGATAGTAGTAGGCTTCGTCGTAACCTGCGGGCAACCACCAAGCGATCACCCCCCGAAACAGCAACCCCACTGTCAAAATCAACAGCACCGACTTATTCATAGCCTTCACAAGATATAGCGTTACGGATGTGCTGAGCCACCAAGTCAGGATGCTCCACCATTGCTAGATGACCACAGTTTTCTAGCTCCACCACATTGTCACCTTGGCATTGCTGAAACAGCGGGTGGAAGCTGGCTAAGTGTCTCACATAGCGCGGCTCCATAATCCGATCTTGTTGCCCCGCAATGAAGTAAACCGGTTGGGATAACTCTGATAAAAGCTGCGGTAAGCGATGCACTTCTGCTTCAGTGGTGGAGCTTAACAGACTGTCGCGGGCGGCAATGGCATCGGCATTCACAAAGTCCAACAGGCGCTGGCGACCGAAGCTGAGTCCGATGTTTTGGCAGACAGAAGTGCGGGCAAAGATCCGATCGAGTCCCGGTAGTTTCAACAACCAACGAGGCCGAAATTTCAGGATTTGTTGACCTGCATTGCGAAATTTTTCAAACTCTTCTTTGAGATAAATGCCGCCGCCCGCATTCACACAGGTGACGCCCAAAACCCTGTTGCCCATGCGGTGCGCCGCCCACAGCGCAATGCTTCCCCCCAAAGAATGGCCCACCAACCACACAGGCCCAATTCCCAATTGATCTAGCAATTCTTCCAAATCCTGGGCATAGGCTTTCAAGTCATATTCCTGAGTATGCAAAGCCAAGTCACTCTCATCTAACTTCGACTCCCCAAACCCTCGCAAATCATAAGCCAAACAAGGAAACTCAGATCCCAATTGCTTGATCACAGGCTGCCAATAGGTTCTCCCCAATAACCAACCGTGGATAAATACGATCGTCATCGGCTCGTTTAGCGATGAGGTCTGGACGTTTTGAGAACCACAGAAAGCTCCCTGGGGATGGGTGCGATCGTAACAATGATCAGCACCGCGTACAGTTAAAGTCATCATGAATTCGGCATGGCTCAATTCCTGGCGCAATTCCATCCTAGCTTGGATGGGTCAATTCTAAAACTGTCGCCCCAAGAGCCGCTGCCGAACACTTTCCGCAATCTTTTGCCCCAAATATTCCGGAATCAAGCTTTCATTTGGTCCCAGCAAATACAAAATCAATCGTGTCCGACCTCGCCACACCAGCAAGTTGGCATTGACGACCAATAAATCTTCCTGCCAGATCGCATACATCACCTTATAGAACAACCCCGGCTGGTTATCCGCCTCAATCAGCAACGCGGGCAGATGAAAAACTGGATCGACGTAAAACTCCGTCTCAACTTGCTCAAGGCCCGCATCCAGATTAAACTCCACCGCCAACATTTCTTCGACTTCAAAGCGCCCCGCCAAGGCCTCTCGAATCGCACGACAGACATTTTCAGAAGTTTTCTCTGTTAGAGTTTTACCGCTGCGAGAGACAATTAGCTTGATGAAGACCAGCATCGGAGGATAGATCTGACCATACAGGCTCAGACTGTGAATCGTCAGACCATAGGCCGCCAGGACTCCAAAAATATCGCTCAACAAAAAAGATTGATTCCGATAGGCAAAATGCAGTGCACTCTTTGTCCCTTCGGGCTTGAGTTCAATAATGGCCTGACGATTGCGGTAAAGCTGGTAAGCCAGCCGCAGGTTCTGAAGCTGAATCTCGCTGCTGACAAACTGCTCATAGAACTGGGGAAACGCCCGGTTGAAGCGCTTAAGGAGTTCTAATGTTGTTGGTTTCAAACCCAAAGCCATAACAGAATGTGTGTTCTTGAACGTTGTCTTGAGGAGAGGCGGATATTTAATAGGTATTTGATGGCTAGCAAACGCAACCTAATCATAAGAATGCCCTAAACTGCGCCGATGTACGCGATTTCTTTGGAGGAGAATATTTCTGTTTTTATCAAGAGAAATATTCTCCCTCTGGGAACTCCCATAGCAAGATATACTTAGCTTCAGTTCATTTCGTGCTTTGTGCTGCGTCCGCATGGGTTTTTGGAAAAGCTTGTTCAGTGGAGCCGAAGTCTCAACCTCGCCTCCTGCAACTGTTGAGAACTATATTGTTGCGGATGAGAACGATCGTAGCAAGGCTCGAATATTTTTTACGACTGAACGCGAAATCGACCTCTATGAGTTAGAGGAGCTTTGTGACTCTGTGGGCTGGGCAAGACGGCCCTTGCGTAAGGTCAAGAAGGCGATTCAGCACAGCTTTTTAGTGACGTCGATGTGGGAGCAGCGCGGGGTCAAGCGTCGAATGATTGGCTTCGCGCGGGCAACCTCAGACCACGCCTTTAATGCGACCATCTGGGACGTGGTGGTTCATCCCGACTATCAAAGCAAAGGCTTCGGAAAGGCGTTGATGAAATTCACCATTAAAAAGTTGCGAAATGAAGACATTAGCAACATCACTCTATTTGCGGATCCGCAGGTCGTGAGCTTCTATAAGAACCTAGGCTTTGTACCGGATCCAGAAGGAATTAAGGGAATGTTCTGGTATCCCGAATGAATGACGGATGCAGACTTTGCCATTGAGTTAGCGCTCAGTCAGCAAGAAGAAAGTTAACGATCTTTCGGAAATCAACATTTTTCAGTTTTGAGCAAAAGCTGAGCTTGTTGAATCCAAACTTGGACCTGACCTGCATCGGGGCAAAGGTCGGGGCGCTGAAGGGTGGCGACTTGGAGCTTGAGGATTTGGCGGTGGAGTTGGCCGGAAGGCGTGAGGGAAAGCTGCGTGAGCGTGGCGATGCCTGCATGGAGAATGAGTCCGGCAAATTGACAGCCGACGCTGGGAATGCGGGCAAGTTGGGAGATCGCAGTCCATTTCTGAAGGTGACGCAGATGAATGCCCGATCGTCCGGAAAGGGCTTCTTGGTCGGGTTTAGTTCGGGTTTGGCGGAGAAGTTGGAAGGTGGTGGTGATCCCAAGTTCGAGTAGCTTGTCGCGATCGGTTTGGACAAGGCCGGGAAGGTCAGCGATCGGCCAATTTGCTGATTTAAGAGCCGTTGATTTGGGAGACATGGTGAAGGATGGGCAAAACTGTGAACCTATTCTACGAGAGATGTCGCTTTGAAGATGTGGTTACAAAAAATGTGGCCCAAAAACCTGGC
>JANMIS010000291.1:0-11157 GCA_031375925.1 Synechococcales cyanobacterium OTE_70_concoct_197_sub | reverse complement strand
CCCAGTACAAATGGCTATGAGCTTTGTAACTTCCTAAGAAAAACAACGGTCTTTCAACGCACCCCGATCGTGATTTTAACCTCTAGAGATAAGGTCGTAGATCGGATGCGGGCAAAGCAAGTTGGCTCCTCAGAGTTTTTATCCAAACCCCCTGAACCTGACAGACTGCTTGCAACGATCGCCCGCCTCATTAACGAACAACAATCCCCAAATCCCAATTGATTTGAGGCAAAGTTACGGCTACGGACTTTCTAGATGAACGTATTTTTTGCCTAAACTGCCCTATGAAAACCATTCTGATCGTTGACGACACCCGCACCCAAATTGAATTGATCACATCAATTTTGCGGAAGGCTGGATTTAATACCATTGAAGCCTCTAGCAGTGAAGATGCAAAAATAAAATTAACAAATCATCAGCCCGATGCGATCGTGCTAGATGTGGTCTTACCGGGAATCAGCGGATTTGAATTTTGTCGCGAACTAAAGCAATCCCCAGACACTTCTGAAATTCCAATTATTCTTTTCTCGACAAAAGGCGGTGAAATGGACCGATTTTGGGGGATGAAACAAGGCGCTTCTTCTTACATTGTGAAACCTGTCGATCCTGATGAACTGCTGCGATCGGTCAGGCTCTTAGTGGGCGCATAAAACTTATTTGCGATTCCATATCTCGTTCTTATCATTCATTCTTCTACAACGACGTTCAAAAAATGCTAGATACTCCAATGGTAACTACATACGACAACCCTAAATTGATTGTCAAAGAAGATGACGCAATACCTTTATCTCAGTTGCAAATTACTGAACAACTATCAGAAATACAACTTGTAGAAGATCCAAATCTTTATCTCAGTTTAATTCTTTCTATGGACCAACAAGTCCTAATCCCAAGTCATCAAGTCATCGAAATTATCAGCGTTGCACCGATGCAAATAACCCCTATTCCTCAAGTTGAGAATCCGATTATGGGGATTTATTCTTGGCGTGGTGAAATTCTCTGGATTGTTGATGGAGCTGCACTATTGGGCGATGTAGCGCTATGCGATCGGCAGTTCTGGAGTCCTCGCTACAGCGTTTTTGTCGTTCGTGAAAGTGGGGAACACATCGGCATTATGGTTCCTGATGTTGGCAATTTAGGCAAACGATCGCGCTTTTGTAGCTATCCCAAACCACAATCTGACACTAGAGCACCAACTTCTGCGGAGAAGCAACTTGACACATCTCCAGACAAAATTCCTAAAGCGACTATTACCTGTCCGCCGATCGTCGATCTCGTCGATCGAATTGCTCAACTTCGTCACAAGCTTCGAGCAACCTGGAATTAGAAAATAGTTCCTTTTCTTATCACCTTTTTCATTCATAAATCCTAACCCTAACCTCACTTTAAGACCTATGCTCCTCAACGATTTTTCCGATGATTTGGTCAATCCTGCCAAGGCCGCAGTGCCCAAAGATAGCAAAAAGTCCTGGGGCATTCCCTTTCGCCTCAGCCCACCCAAAAATCAGCAAAAGGGCATGAGCTTGAGAACAAAAGCGACTCTCTGGGCCTTAGCCTTAGGGACACTACCCGTCATTGGCGTCGGTAGTGGGGCCTATCTCCTAGCCAATCGTGCCGCTCGTCAAGACATTCAACTTACCCAACAATCTCAGGCCAATCAAGTTGCCGATCAGCTCAATCACTTCATGAGTGAACGTTATAGCGACATTGAAATGTTGGCGAATCTTCCCCACCTCAAGACCTTAAAAGCTAAAAAAACAACTCTTTCTTTAGCTGAGCAACAGGCGGGACTAGAGCAACTTAAAGGCAATCTAAAGGTCTACCAAAGTATTTCAATCTTTAGTCTAGAAGGCGAAGCTCTTCTCCAAACCGAAGGGGCTGAAAGCGTTAATCCTCTCAATCAGCCCTATTTTCAAACCGCACTTAAAACCAATCAACCCACTATTAGTGGATTAACAACCATTGAATCTGTCAAAAGCCCTGATGGTGAGAGCGTTATTTACTTTACCGCACCCATTAAAGACACTATCACGGGCAAACCGATCGCTCTCATCCGCACTCAAATGTCTGTTAAGGCGATCGAAGAAGTTGTCCAGTCTTGGGGCAAAAGCGGGGATGAATACCGTATTAGCGATCGGAATGGCAAAGTATTTTTAACCAACACTAATGCAAATGCTAGCGATCGTCTTGCAAAAACGCTAAAAATTACCCAAGATCAACGCTTCAGCGGGACTGCAAAAACACCCGAAGTCTCAAACCTACCGCAACTGGATTGGCAAGTGGTGTTTGCGGGAAATGTCCGCAGTATGATGGAGTCACAGCGCAATTTGCAACTGCTGATTGCTAGCAGCACGCTATTGACGGCTATGTTAGTCAGTGCGATCGCTGTTACCCTAGCGAGTTTTGCAACCCGCCCTTTGCAAGATGCAGCAGAAGCAGTGGAAGAGCTGGGCAAAGGCAAATTCAACACGAGGCTTAAAGTCAGAGGCCGCGATGAACTGGGCACCCTCGGCAACAATATCAATCGCATGGCTAGTCAGCTTGAAGACTCGATTCAGGCCCAAACCAAAGCCGCAGAATCGGCTGAAGCGCTGAATCTCATCTCCAGTAATATGCGTCAGTCTCTTTCTGAGCGTGAAGTCTTGAATGCAACGGTTAATGATCTGCGCCAATCTTTAAAGACCGATCGCATCGTTGTCTATCAGTTTGATACCGATTGGTGTGGAACAATTGTGGCAGAATCCGCCATTCCCGGTTGCAAAAAGATCTTGGGTGAAAAGGTCACAGATCCCATGCGTGAAGGCTTTATCGAACGCTATCGCAACGGTCGTGTCCGCGCAATGAACGACATTTATGCCGAAGATCTCACCGACTGCCATGAGACGTTACTTCAAGATCTGGGCATTAAGGCCAGCATTACCGCCCCAGTCTTAAAACAGGGAAAACTCGTAGGGCTGCTCTGCGCCCATGAATGCAAAGGCCCGCGTGAATGGGATCGCGCCGAAGTCGAACTGGTGCGACAAGTCTCTGCACAGTTAGGGTTTGCGCTAGACCAAGCCTACATTTTCCAAAAACAAATCCGCAGCGCCCAAAGTTCTGACGTACTCAATCACATCTTGAACCGAATGCGTCAGTCTTTGACAAAGCACGATGTCATGAACAATGCTGTGCAAGAAGTACGTCAAGCATTCAATACCGATCGGGTCATTATCTATCAATTTAAAAATGATTGGTGTGGCACCATTGTGGCGGAGTCCGTGGCTAATGGTTATCGCCGTACGCTCGGCGAAGATGTCACAGATCCCATGCGTGAAGGTTTGATTGAACGGTACCGCGATGGTCGTGTGCGATCGATGGATGACATTTCTGCAGAGGGCCTGATGGATTGCCACAGAGAACTTCTCGAAGGCTTCCAAATCCGTGCTAGCATTACAGCCCCCGTATTGATTCATGGAAAACTCGTTGGATTGCTGTGCATTCACCATTGCTCTGGGCCTCGGGCTTGGCAGGAAGAAGACATTGAACTATTTGGTCAATTGGCAATGCAGCTTGGATTTACGCTAGATCAAGCAGAACTGCTAGAACGCCAAACCTTAAATGCCACCCGATCGCAACTCATCAGCGATGCGGTCGCCATGATGCGCCGCACCCTAGACGAATCTGCAATCATGCAAACAGCGACCGAGAAAACGCTGGCAGCATTGCGCGTCGATCGAGTCATTGTGTACTTCTTCAATCAGGAATTCACCAGCGGAACGATCGTTGCAGAATCGGTCATGCCGGGATATGCAAGGATTTTAAATCGCAAAATCAACGACCCACTGCTCCCAGAATGCATTGAGAAATTTAGGGATGGCGGCTATTCAATTATTAATGATATTAATGCCGTTGAGATTGCACCTTGTCATCGTGAAATCCTCACAAGTATTCAAGTTCAGGCCAATCTCGTCGTCCCGATGATTTCTGAAGGAGAATTGATCGGTCTCATGGGCGCACATCAATGCAGTGGTCCCCGAAAATGGGAAGAGCAGGACATTCTGCTGATGCGTCAATTGGGAATGCAAGTGGGCTATGCATTGGACCAAGCGGCATTACTCCGTCGTCAACAACGAGCCGCCGATCGCTGGAAGCTCTTCACCGATACCATTGTCCAAATGCGGAAATCCACTGAAGTTTCTACGGTATTGCAAACCGCTGTGGAGCAGTCTCTTACCTTCTTGAAGGTCGATCGGGTAGTTGTGCATATGTTTGCGGCGGATTGGGAGAGCGGTACTATTGTGGCAGAGTCCGTGGTTCCCGGATTTATGCAAATCCTCAATCGTCGCGTTACCGATCCATTGTCCTTGGAATGCCTGGAAAAATTCCGTCGTGGCGGCTATTCAGAAGTGTCGGATGTAAACAAAGAAGACATTGCACCTTGTCACCGTGAAATTTTGCAAAGCATTCAAGTTCAAGCCAATCTCGTCGTGCCGATCGTCAGCGGCGGTAAACTTCTCGGACTTCTCGCTGCTCACCAATGTGCTAGTACGCGAACCTGGGAAACGCAAGAGGTGGACATGTTCCGTCAGCTTGGGTTGCAGCTTGGCTTTGCCCTAGATCACGCGACGCTGATTCGCGATCAAAAACGCAGTGGCGATCGGTGGAAAATCTTCACTGAAACCATTGTGCAATTCAGAAAATCGCTGGATTTTAATACTATTTTGCAAAGTGCAACGGAACAATCTCTAACTTTCTTGAAGGTCGATCGGGTTGTTGTTCATCGCTTTGATGCAGATTTCCAAAGTGGGTCTATTGTTGCTGAATCGGTTGTTCCTGGATTCATGCGAATTCTTAATCGCCGCATTGATGACCCTTTATTGCCAAGCTGCATTGAGAAATTCAAAGAAGGCGGCTACTCATTCCTGAATGATGTTAACACTGACAAAGTGGCCGATTGTCATCGCGCTATTTTGCAAGGCATTCAAGTTCAGGCCAACATTGTCGCACCGATTATTCGCAATGGTGAATTGATTGGATTATTGGCCGCACAGCAATGCCGATCGGCCCGCCACTGGGAAGAAGAAGAAATCGAACTCTTCCGTCAACTTGCGATTCAGCTTGGATTTGCCCTTGATCAATCCTACTTGCTGACCTATGCCGAAACCGCGCGCCAAGAAGCCCGTGCCGATGCGGATGCTAGAGCCGAAGAGCAGCGCGTCGGGAAGGAGTTTCTTCAAAAACGTGCCATGGAATTGCTCATAGAAGTCGATCCCGTCAGCCGAGGTGACTTAACCATTCGGGCTAAAGTCACGCCTGATGAAGTGGGTACGATCGCCGACTCCTACAATGCCATCATTCAATCCCTCTGCCAAATTGTCACCCAAGTTCAAGCGGCGTCTACCTCCGTTGCGACTACGGCCTCAGACAATGCTGGAGCCGTCGAAAGTCTATCCCAGGAGACCTCAGAGCAAAAGACTGCGATCGCCGATGCTATGCGCGAAGTTCAAGCGATGGTTCATTCGATTCAAGGTGTCGTCACCCGTGCCCAGAAGGCAGAACGCGGGGTTCAGACGGCTAATGAGGCGATCGCAGATGGCGATAATGCGATGAACCAAACCGTGGAAGGCATTTCTCTGATTCGTGAAACCGTTGCGGAAACCTCAAAGAAAGTCAAACGCCTCGGCGAAGCCTCTCAGCGCATTTCCAAAGTCGTGAGTTTGATTAGTGAATTTGCGGCGCAGACCAATCTGCTGGCTTTGAATGCGGCGATCGAAGCGGCCAGGGCGGGAGAAGAGGGCCGTGGCTTTGGTGTAGTTGCAGAGGAAGTTCGGAACCTCGCGCAGCAATCTACCCAGGCCACCGCTGAAATCGAGCAGCTCGTGCAAGAAATCCAAGCTCAAACCCATGAGGTCGTTTTAGCGATGGATGCGGGCACGGAGCAGGTGGTTCTCGGGACGCAATTGGTCGAAACCTCCCGCCAAAAGCTAACTCAAATCGGCGAAGTGAGTCACGAAATCAATCAGCTCGTTCGCGAAATCTCCTATGCTGCCACGGCGCAAACCAAGGCATCTGGCAAGGTCAACCGATCGATGCAACAAGTGTCCACGATCGCAAACCAAACCGCCGAACGATCGTCCGGCGTAGCCGAATCCTTCGAGTCTCTTCTTGCTGTCGCCGAAAATCTCCAAGTCAGCGTCGCTAAATTTAAGGTCAAGTAATGCTCTACGACTCTGCTACCACTGACAGGATCACACAACTCTTCCTTCAAGAAGCGCCGGAGTTTCTTGAAGTGTTGGAACAGGGGTTACTAAGCATTCGCCAAGGTTGGAATGTTCAAGAACTCAACAATCTTATGCGGGCGGCTCACTCTATTAAAGGATGTGCCGCCAGCGTTGGAATGCAATCGATCGAAAAGATTGCCCATCAACTCGAAGAGGTCTTCCGAGCACTCTACCATCGTCAGTTGCCTATGGATGAAGAGCTTGAAGAATTGCTATTCATGGCCTACGACTGTCTACAAATACCGATGCAACATGAGATTCAACGCAATCAAAAACACCTCAATGGCAGCCAAGATACGGGGTCTTTTGTAGTTTGGTCAGAAGCCTCTCCTAACCATGGAGACAACATTGATTGGGTCGCGCAATCAATCCCGATTTTTGACAAACTTAAATCTCGTTTAGCTAACGAAATGGCAGCAGAAAGTTCTGCGATGCCCTCGGTGGAGGAACTCGGTATTGATATTGTGGAGGTGATTTTTTCAGGTGATGTAGCCCAGGGTATTCAGCATATAGCTAGCCTCTTGAAAGCAATTCCAGAGGTTCTCACGGGTGAGCTTCGTGCCCAAGCTGAAGTCTTCGTCGGTGTTGGTGAATTGACGAATCTTCCGGGATTTCGATCGATCGCCGCTACCGTTCTGCAAGCCCTCGATCGCAATCCCACTGAAATTACGACCATTGCAAAGGTGGCTGTTCGCGATTTCAAAGCGGCTTACCAGCTAGTTATGAATGGCGATCGGACCCAAGGCGGGCAAGTTAGCGATCGGTTGCTTGAATTATCTACGCAGGACTTAGTAAAGCCCGAAACTCCCGTTCAGACTAAAACTAAAACTGCCGATCGCCTCCAAAAATCGCCAAATAATGAACCCAGTGCGCCTGTCTTATCCAGTGTTTTAAAAGTCGATCGTCATCGGTTTGATCGACTAAGTGCCCATGTTGGGGACCTTGTGACCTACGAAAGCGCAGAACAACTACAGCAGAAACATCTCAACAGCATTATTCATAGCATTCACTATCGAATTGAGCAATTTGAAAAAATTCAGTTTGCACTGCAAGAAATGAGCGAACAGACTGAAAAACAAAATCCACTCAAAAATACAGTCTATACAAAGCGATCGGAGGAGTCTCTTTCTGCTGCCTCTATCACCCAAATTCTCAGCGATCCACTCCAATTTGACACCTACAGCCCACTACAAAACCTGACTCAGACTGCAACTGAAGAACTTGCCTGCCTCAAAGAAATTGTTCAAGATCTCGTCCTCCTTTCGGACAAAAAGAAACAACAACAACGTCGCCGACTCCAAACCCTACACCAAACTCAAAATGATTTGTTATGGATTCGGATGTTGCCGATCGAGCAAATTTTGCAGCGTTTTCCTCGTATGGTGCGTGACCTTTGTACTCAACATAATAAAAATGTATCGGTTAATCTAGTTGGGAGTAGCACCTTAATTGATAAAGCTGTTCTAGAAAAGCTATTTGATCCATTGGTTCATTTGGTTAGAAATGCTTTTGATCATGGTGTTGAAGTTCCTCAAAAACGCCAAGCCCAAGGCAAACCTGAACAGGCCACGATCGAAATTAAAGCCTACCATCGAGGCAACCTCACCTATGTTGAAATCAGCGACGATGGGAATGGAATTGATCTAGATAAGATCAAAGCCAAGGCAATTGCTATGGGTCTTATAAATTCGGCTCAAATGAAACAGATGAAGGCTGAAGAGATTTTAGAGATGATCTTTGAGCCAGGGTTTTCTACAGCAATTCAAGTGAGTGAACTGTCAGGACGAGGGGTGGGCTTGGATTCTGTGCGGGAAAACCTGCGTAGCCTAAAGGGCGATGTGCGCGTCTTTTCAGAAGTTAACTATGGGACGATGTTTCAGTTGACATTTCCATTGACGTTAACGATCGCAGATTTGCTTATCTTCCAGATCAAAAACCAACTATTTTCCATTACGGTCGATTCACTTTCAGAAATTTTAGTGGTCGATCGCAGCACTATCGAAGTCATTAATCACCAATCTTTTTATCGAGACGGGAATGAATTGATTCTGATTGCGAATGCAGAGACCTTGCTGCAACAGTATCCGCTTCCTACCACGATAGACACCCAACTTCCCAACATTGACCTTCCCAAAAAAGGCGATATTCCGCTTCTTTTAATTGAAAGTGGAGACGAGATCATTGGCTTACAAGTCGATCAAATCATTCAGCGTCAAGAACAAGTCATTAAGCCTTTTAACTCTTTTGTGCCTTTGCCTGAGTACTTGTATGGTTGTACGGTGCTTGGGAATGGTCAACTGGTGCCTGTCCTAGACAGTCGTGCTTTTATTCACTATGGCCATCAATGCAGTCCGATCGTTCCAGCAAGAGGTCAACGCTCTGAATCCAGCTCAATTCCAGAAGCGCCAACTCTTTTAGTGATTGATGACACGCTGACGATGCGGGAACTCTTAAGCTACAGTCTGACTCAACTCGGATTCCGATGTCTTACGGCGCGAGATGGTCGAGAGGCTTTGCATGTTTTGGAACAGGCCGGAAATGTTGCTGGCATTTTTACAGATTTAGAGATGCCTGTGATGAATGGCTTTGAGTTCCTTCAAGAATGCCGCTTGTACCATCCCAAAGAGACGCTTCCGATCGTCGTCCTCTCATCGCGAAACGGCCAAAAGCACCGAGACCTAGCCCAACAACTCGGTGCCAATGATTACTTAACCAAACCCTTTCTTGAACATCAACTCATCCAGGTTCTTAATTCATGCGACGTCGTACCGCCCGCCATGCCCGCCCGATCGACTTGCAGCTTACGCTAGTGGTTTTTCCCATTAGTGATGGCGTTTCTGCACCGACTTATTGTGCGATTCCGATGCCTCAAGTGCATCAGGTCTTAAGTAAAGGCCAGCATTTGAATCCGAATTTCTGTGAGTATCCCAAGTTTGATCTCAATGCCTATGCTTTTGACCAAACGATCGATCCAGAAGCTGCCTACACCATTCTGATAGAGGGTAAATCCGGGGATTCACTCTGGGGATTGCAGATTTCTACATTGCCAACTTTGATTAATGTTCCAGAACAATCAATCAAGACTTTTTCGAGTGAAGATGATGCGCATCCAATGCGATCGATTCTCCATCGATTTGTCACTCTCACTGAAGCAGAGCCTAATCAAACGCTTTTTCTATTAGATCTCGATCGGCTATGCCATCTCCAGCAAAATTAGCCCAGACAAAATTAGCCCAGACAGATATCATACTGCGGTAAGAGTTCATGCAAAACGTAAAAGCGATGGGCTTGTAAAGCATCGTGAAATAATTTCCAATTGCTTTTTAAAAATCCAGATTCATAGTCGAAAATGGCATCTTTGCTATCTTCGGTGGCTTCTGTTCCGATCGCTTGACATTTCCAAGAGCCTTTGCCCTTTGCTAAATAGGAAACCTGCTGAGGCCCAAAGCTGAATCGGCCTGCGGCGATCGTTAATAGCCATGCCGCATGACGTTCATACCCTTTGCGATGAGTCAACGTCTTAAACAAGTGCGCAATTTGCTGTCGATCGACCTCTAACAATCCTGGAACGTCAGCATCGGCATCGCCTAAGCGATATCGTTGAAGCGCAATACAAAGGTGTTGCGCGGCTTCTAGATAGTCTGTGGGATTGTCTCGCATCACCCGATCGCCATTGCTATTGATATAGCCCCAACGTAAAAAGGGTTTGTCAGGATTACTCAACACGGTGCCATGACCAATGGGCAGCGCTTCTCCAATAAAAAAGCTAGCCAATCGGTTCATGAGATTAACATCCCGGTTGCCCTCACCATCGAGGAGTTCGATCGCTCCATTCAGTTTATGATTGATGCCTAGAAATCCTTGGTGTGCCCAAGTGTCGGCGTAGACATGCATCGTAATGCCTAACCGATGAAGGGCATAGGGATCATCTTGTTGGGCAATGCATTCTCGCACGAGATCTTGAGCGACGTAGCTGTTGGGTTTACAGATCAGTTTGTGTTCAAGTTCACCTTCGCTTGCGATCGATGCAGGAAGTCCGCCGTTTCCTGGCAAAAAATGAAACGGAATCCAAACTCGATGATTTGCTAATTCTTCAAAATTGCGATAGTCCAGCATCTTATGGGCAGAACTAATTCGACTAAAGCTCCAGCCATTATCAAACTGAATTAAGCCACTATTCGTTGCATCATCCACATACTGGGCGCAGTAGGCAATGATGTCAGCCTCGCTATGGGGAAACCCTGCCAGTCTAGCCACGACGTAGGTGACGCCGTGGTGGAAATCAATCTGCATAACTTACGTCACCCTGAACCCACTCATACTTCATATAGGTATGTTGTACAGGATTTTGTCTCCTGAAATCCTCCCATCTTCATAAAAATCGATGTTTTCATGGAGTTGTGTAACTTACGATACGTGGGTCATTAAATACTGACCATTTCCGTTGTATTCTCCATCACAAGTCGCCAAAATCGTCCCTAAGAACAACAAATAGAAGCGCCACATTCGACGAAACTTGGCGTAGTCCATGCCATAGTCCAGATGTTTGATACTTTCCTGGGAGTCATCAAACCGTTTCAACCAGACCAGGGCAGTTTTGTTGTAGTTTTTTCCATTGATGTACCACCGATCGATCGTCTTTAAATCGCCATTACAATTAGGAATCGCATCATAATTCCAGTATCGGCCATCGGGAAAAATGTATTTGTGTGTGTAACCCGTTGACATATTGTTTGGGGTTTTGACGGTAATAATATGAATGAAGACTTTGCCATCTGGCTTTAGAAAAGACGCTAATTTTTTAAAGGCATTCGTTAAATTTCCGATATGACAAAAGACTCCGATCGATAAAATTTTGTCAAATTTCTGCTCAAATTGAATTTCATTGAGATCGCCT
>JANMIS010000340.1:0-3331 GCA_031375925.1 Synechococcales cyanobacterium OTE_70_concoct_197_sub | reverse complement strand
TCACCGACTGCGGCGTGAGTCCGATGTGACCCATGACGGGAATGCCCGCTTGAACCAGTTTTGCGACGGTTGCCGCCATCTCGGGGTAACCGCCTTCGAGCTTGACGGCATTCGCTCCGCCTTCCTTGAGCGCTAGCCCAGCCGATCGCATGGCTTGGGTCGGACTTTCCTGATAGGTTAAAAACGGCAAATCCATCACGAGAAATCCGTGCTTTGTCCCTCGCCGCACCGCTTGGGTATGGTGAATCATTTGCTCTAGGGTGACGGGCAACGTAGTGGCGTGACCCAAAATCGTCATCGCTAAAGAGTCTCCCACCAAAATTAAATCTACCTTAGCTTCATCTAAGAGGCTGGCGATCGAAAAATCCCATGCGGTCAGCGCCGTAATTTTTCGCTGCTGCTCTTTCCATTGACGAAAATTTTGAAGTGTAACCGCCATGGGTAAGACCTTAAATCAAAATTTTAACTTAAGAAAGAGAGGCTGATTTAACGATTAGCAGCAGGATAAATTCGGCTACGGTAATCGTTCAGGCTGACCCAAGCTAAGCCCTCCGTGGTACCCACCCAAACTTTGTTGCCGGTATCAGCAGACAGCGCTAAAACCCGACTGCTGGGTAATCCCGCGATTTGACCGACGACGGCTCCGTTGTAAGGATTCACTCGAACTAAGCCCGAATTTGTCCCGACCCAGACGCTGCCAACTCGATCGAAATGTAAAGCCAAGACATCCTGCTGGTTCATGGAATTGACCGTGCGGATGGTGCGGCCCAGATTCGCTTTGATCTCGTGAAGTCCGGTGGGGGTTCCCGCCCAGATCGAGCCATGGTTATCGGCGGCGAGGGCCTGGACTGAGCCACCAGGGACTTTCTCTAACACATTCATGAGATAGCCCGATGCAGTGTCCACTTGCACCATGCCTTCTAAGGTGCCGACCCAAAGATGACCGTTTTTGTCTAGAGTCAAGGCGTTGGCACTCACTCCCGGCAGGTCCTGAATCGTCGTCATTAGCAAACCCTGATCGGGGCTAATCATCGCGAGGCCCTTATCGGTGCCGACCCAGAGGTAGCCGCGCTTATCGATCGCCAGAGATAAAATCCGATTTGAAGGTAAGGAGAAATTTTGGGCAGTGACTTTTTTGGTCTTTGGATCAATGCGGACAATCCCTTCGTAGGTGCCAACCCAAATCCTGCCTACTTTATCTTGGGCTAAGGCTCCGGTTAAGCTACTGGGAATGGGGACACGGGCCAAAATTTTTCCAGTATTTGGATCCAATTGCGTCAAACCTTTCCAACTGCCAATCCAAAGATTTCCGCTGTAGTCCTGAAGCAGGGTAGAGACTCGATTGTCTTTTTCGGTAGCGTTGTCATCGGGAATGGGAATGCCCACGGGTGGCGGTGCATCGTTGGGGTAAGTGGGGACAGGATCGTTGGGGAAGCGGGGTGTCTTGATCGGGAGGGGGGCAGCGATCGTGGCGATGTTCAAGAAAAAACTGCTAGCGAAAATTGTGCTGGCCAAGCTTACAGAAAGCCTACTTATTTTCAAATTTGTTTTAATTAAACCAGCCATCCCAACGTCCTCTTTTTCCGAGTCTCTATGTCTGCACCTATGATACTGATGATTCTATGAAGTGCGCGGGATGATTTCGGCGGGGAGTTTTGGGCGATGGAAGAGATTTGGGAAGGGAAGGCAAAGTTCACGATCGGCAGTGCATTCTATCGTCCCCACAGCAAAACGTCGCGGGACTTAGGAATATTAGCAGGGGCGGTTTATCGATCGCAAACTGGGCAGCTTCGGGTGCTGGATGCCATGACGGGCTGCGGTTTGCGGGCGTTACGCTATGGCTTGGAGGCGGGGGCAGATTTTATTTGGGCGAATGATGGAGACCCGGAGATTGGGACGGTGTTGGCGCAGAATTTGTCGCAGTTGCCTGCCGATCGCTATCGCATGACTCATGAGGCGGTGAATCGGGTGTTTTGGCGATGCGGACTCGATCGGGATTATTACGATTTGATTGATGTTGATTCCTTTGGGAATCCGGGGGCGATCGTGGCAGATTGTCTCAATGCGGTGCGCTATGGCGGCTTGATTTATTTGACGAGTACGGATGGAAGAACAATTTCAGGCCATTTCCCCCAGGATAGTTTGCGGTTGTATGGCACCTATAGTCGAGTCCATCCCTGCGTCCAAGAACATGCACTGCGGATGTTAATTGGAAGTTTGGCGCAGCAGGCCCAGAAGTTGGGATTGCATGTGGTGCCTGTATTTTCACTGTATTCGTGGCAGAATGCGGGGCAGATCTATCGGGTAATGGTGCGGGTGGTGCAAAAATTGAAGGGCAAAATCCGATTTGGTCAAAACTATGGTTTTGTGGGGCACTGTCCGATGTGCGGGGATTATCAAGTTCCAGATTGGCGATATCTCAGTCGTGCGAGTTGCGGCGCTCATGACAAGCCTGTGCCCTTGACGTTGGCAGGTCCTCTGTGGACGGGGCATTTGCACGATCGCAGCACCCTCAAATCGATGATCGATCTTGCCCCCAGTTTAGATTTAGCAGACCAGATCCCGCTATTAACGCTGATGCAGGATGAGGCTGAGATGCCGCCCTATCATTTTCCATTGGCAGAAGTGGGCCGTCGGGGAAAAATGGATATTCCGCCGCGCGATCGGTTAATTGAGGCATTGGTGCAATCTGGATACCAAGCGACGGCGACGCATTTACAAGGTTCGGCGATTAAGACGGATGCAGCTTTTGGGATTGTGGTGGAGATTGCGCGATCGTTGGGTTAGGGTTTGCGATCGAAAGCGGCATTGTTCTAAAATTGTCCTAAAATACAATGAATTTAATTCTTGGCTGATATGAGTACCGTTAAAGTCATCTCCGATTCCGAATTTACAACTGAAGTGATGGACAGCGATCAGCCCGTCCTCGTTTATTTCTGGGCGGCTTGGTGTGGTCCTTGTCGGCTGATGGCGACATCGGTGACGGCGCTGGCTGCAAGCTATGGCGATCGGTTAAAGATTGTCAAGATGGAAATTGATCCGAATCCTGTTAGTGTGGCGCAATGGAAAGTCGAGGGCGTTCCGGCCTTTCGATATTTTCAAGCAGGTGAGTTGAAAGGGGAATGTGAAGGGGCGATTTCTAAGGTGAAACTAGAAGCATTTATTGATACCTATTTACCAAGCTAATTCCGGTTCTACTAGAATTGCCGTGGTCGGCATCTAGATATGGTGTCGATGCTGTGGCTGTAAAATTAAGATGTTAGCCTGCAAGCGAGGGACATCATGGAAAATCAGATTCACATTCCGCTGGATTTACCGGATGTTCGCATCC
>JANMIS010000337.1:0-4910 GCA_031375925.1 Synechococcales cyanobacterium OTE_70_concoct_197_sub | reverse complement strand
TGTCCGCAATCGATCTACCCTCTTTTCCAAAACTCGACCGTTAAATTCACCGACCGTTAAATTCACGATCGCAGTTTGACCTTCTAAGTCCTTCTAAGTCATCTGTGCAGCAACCTTGGCTAAAGTATCCGCATCAATTTGAACTTGAATACCCGTTACATCATCGCGCTTACTATCAAGCGATCGGACCGCCGCACCGACATACAATGGCTGTGTCACCCCCGGTTCCGTATGCAGCAGAACCCGCGCCCGCACGGTGATCGTTCCATCTGCCGACGATCGCCCTGGCGAAGATAAATCGATCGCCGCCTGCTTCAGCGTCGCTTCTAGTTGAGCGGGCGTCATTTTGGGATTCACAGTGATGACCAGCTGACCTGCCGACCGATCGTAGACCCGCACAAAGGGCTGCGAATCAGGAATCATGGGCCTTTGGTACAGGGCTAAGCTCAAGCCGAGGACACCCCCCGCAAGGACTCCCGTAAAGCTCGTCACGCCCACCATCCGAAACCGAAATCCCCACTTAGCGATAAATGCGATCGTCGTGACTGCGCCAAAAACGATCGTCAAGATGGCTAAGTATTGTGCGATTAAGACCAACTGTTCTGTCGAAAACATGATGAAAAACTGCCAACTCTAGAAGAACGCTCTTACGCAACCATCCTACCGCGCTACCGCCCAACAGCCTACCGCTTTAGAATGCCATACAAACAAGGGCACCGCCCCCCTAGAGAAACGATGCCGTTGCGAGTATTTAGAGTAGTTTGAAGAAGAAATAGTCTGACCCACAAAAGCCCCCAGGGTCAGACAATGTACCTGTAAGGACGCTAACCATCAAAGCTTCTTTTCAGACTTCGCTATAGTTGCCCCCTAGCGCGGTCCAAGACTTCAATTGCGTTCCTCAGATTCATTTCCTATTCTCTAGAACAGCGCCCTCAACACCCTCGCCAGATGTACTCATATTTGTGATCAATCGGTGATATTTATTTCTGTGAATTAAGTGGAATTACTGAGCGATCGGGCTAGGCCTCCTTTCCATAGGCCTGCCAAGCCAAATCCACCAGCCCATTGACCAACGCAGCGGCAACGACCGCACTGCCCTTCCGTCCGTCTGTCCGAATGTGGGGCACGAGGGAATCCTGCAACCGCTGTTTTGCCACATCAGCTCCGACAAAGCCCGCTGGCGTGCCGATCACCAGCGCAGGCCGAATCTCCTCTGCTTCAATCAACTCCGCCAGCATCACCAGCGCCGTCTGCGACTCTCCAATAACAAAAATTCCCTCGGGGTAGCGCTTGGCTAAAGTCTCCATCCCCCAAGCGGTGATTGTTTTTTCCTTTTGGGGACGGGTGAGGGTCTCCATGCCGCAGTAAATCGGGTTAGCAAACGTGGCCTGAATCTGACGAGAAATGCCCACCTGAACCATCGGGACATCCACGATGATAGTGGTGCGGGCTGCGAGGGCCGCAGCCCCAGACTGAAGCGCCGTGTCGGACATGCGGACTAAGGTTTTGTAATCAAAATCAGCGGTGGCATAAATGACCCGACGCACCAGTTCATACTCCGCCGGGGTCAGACTGTGCTTGCCCACCTCACGATCGATGATGGATAGACTTTGGGCGTCTGAGATATGCCACTCCATAACGTGCGATGCTCACTCTATTATTGATTGTCAACCAGACTCTAAATTTAGTCTATAAAGTAAGAATTATTTGTCGAACTTCTCTAGTGATTGTTTCCAAGCGTTGAGCGTTCAGAAAAATCTCGGTGAATTTACTGAACTGTATCCCACTTTAAATCTTGCCCATGAGTTACCCACTTCTTTCAATCCAGAAAATAAATGCGGACCCGATCGTCCCCTTCCCTTGCTACTTTGTGATGAGCACCGCACCCATCAACATCGAAGATTCGGGTCAAGATTTTCCCGGAGCCGCCTCGGAAGAAGAATCGGCGACTTGCCTAGCAGAAATGACGAAATATTTAAAGCAGCATCACGGCGACGCTGAAGTTTTGGTTTTGGTGCATGGATACAACACGGGCCGCGAAAATGTTCAATATTGGTACCGTGAAGCTGCTAAGGAAATCGCGAGACGCTATCCACAGTCGCCCAAGGGATTAGTTTTAATTGGCTATCGTTGGTCTTCGGAGCAAATGAGCGGCGATGAATCGGGTGATGTTAAGTCAAAGCGCAATGCCGCCCGCCAAGCTCTACCGAAAATCATAGATAGCATTTATCAGGTGTCTATGGTAACTGCGATCGCAGGATTTATCGGGAGTGCGATGGGGTATGGCTTGCTGCTGACCAAAGGGGTGAGTTGGCTTGCGGTATTGGCGATCTTTTCAGGACTTTTTACGGTGGCAGGGGTGATTTTCGCGCCGTTAGTGACGATCTTTGCGCTGCGGGTGTCGAATTATTTTCGAGATACGTTTCGGGCCAATCAGTACGGGGTATCGGACCTGGTGGAACTTATTCGTCAGTTGGATGATGCCTTGGTAGAAGCCGTGGTCAATCCCGATCGCACCGCCCGCGAAAAATATTGGGAAAACCATCGGATTCGCCTGTCGTTCATTGGTCACAGCATGGGCGCTTTTGTGGTGACGAATGCAGTGCGGGTGCTGTCGGATGTATTCGATCGATCATCTATTGGTCATTTAGGGCGAGGTTTGAATCGCAACACCCTGCCCACCTCGAAGGTCGGTAATGTTTTTGGGCTGGGCCGTTTAGTTTTAGTGGCTCCGGATATTTCGTCAGAGACTATTATTTCGGGACGGGCCAATGTGCTGCGATCGTCGCTGCGGCGATTTGAAGAGGCGTATTTATTTTGTAATGAAGGCGATATGGCGCTGCGGCTGGCTTCGACGACGGCCAACTATTTTAGTTTTCCCGCTCGTACCCGCGATGGCGGTTATCGGTTGGGTAATGTGACGGTGCGGGAGGCGAGTGCGACGCGCAAGATTGAGACTTCGGGCATTGTGAATCTTTTACCCAATGGGACGTTGGTTCAAGAAAATGTGAGGGCTTTCTTGAGCTATCTCTACATCCGTAAGTCAAGATCGCTCCTCGATCGTCAATTGGAAATTGGATTGGATGATGGAACGAGATCGATCGCAGAACTCTTCACCTATTTTGACTGTACCAATTACCGCGAAGATATCTCGAATCCTCAAACTAAACAGTTAGAAAGTAGAGGTATTTTGACCCGAGCTGTCAATAAAACGAGTTTGGAAATGAAGGATTATGCGCTGTTATGTAAGGATTTTGTTCAAGGAAAACGGGATCCCCATGGAGGTTATATTTTTTCAGGGGATGCTGATTTTACAAAGCAGGCGATTTATGGTTTGGCCTGTTTAGGTTGGTCAGGATTTGTGGCGACTTTAGAATCTGGATATTCTCAACATCTAGCTCAATTGCAACAATCCCGATCGGATTTAAATCCCTCGCAGCAACAACCGTTAGCGCGACTGTTTGCGTTAGATGATCTCTGCAAACGAAAAGGCGTGCAGGTGTTGGTTTCGCCAGAGCGCTATCAGGTGGATATTTTGCAGCAAGGCTTCGATCGATCGGTTTATTAATCTTCAAATAACCACTAACCTCGAATCACAACGATCGATCGACCGGATAATGTGGTTGTGGCCTCGGTTGTCGTTCGGTCGGCAATGGGGGCTAGTCCCTGTCACCATCGATCGTTAGCCAACTAGGTTGAATGCTAGGTAAGCTGTCTTGAGTGTTGCTAGCAAGAACTCTAGGAAGAACTTCTTGATAGATTGGGTTGGCGATCGTAAGTCCCCCTTGAGACTGACGCTTAACCAGTCCGAGGTCGATGACAAATCGGGGGTCATCGTCAACCATATCAACTAATGTTCCACCTGCAAGAATCGGTTCAATGATTCGTCGGACGCGAGATTCTTTGAGGCGTTCGGCTAGACTGTCGAGGTGGGTATCTTGACGACGAATTAGGGTTTCTTTGGCTTGATTAATGTGATCTAGGGTGACAGTCGTGGTGCGATCGATGGCGAGAACTTCGACACATTGGCGGGCAATCGCATTGACGAGCCAGGGTTGACCTTGGGTTAGGTAGTAAGCCCTATCGATCGCCTCTTGGGTAAAGCGTTGCCCGGTGGCTTGGGTGTGCTGCCCGTAGAGTTGACCGACTTCTTCGAGGTTAAAATTGCGCAGGGTGAGGGATTCGACTTTGATATTAAACGGGCTGGCGGTACCGAGGGTTTCGTTCCCACCCGAGGCTGTTTTGTAATCGCGGACATCCCGCATTCCAATGAGGGCGAGGGATTGAGGGAAAGATTTTGGGCGATTGCTGTAGCCCGATCGCAATTGTCGCAAAATGCTGATTAAGACTTCATCTTTGAGAGAATCGATTTCGTCGATGAAGATCACTAGAGGACGCTTCGATCGCTTGGCCCAAGACCGCAGAGCCGATCGGATTCCTTGTCCCGGCTCTACAGGGGTCCACTCAGCAGGGGCTAATTCGGGCGGAAGACGATCTTCGGCGTTTTCGCGCCACGATCGGAGGATGGCAGCCTCAGATGCACCAATATCATGGGCGAAGACAGAGCCTTCTTCGACAGTGAGGAGGACGGCGGTGTAGTATTCTTGCTCAGTGAGATATTGAGCAAGGGCCATCATAGCGGTGGTTTTGCCGATTTGCCGAGGGGCGTGGATGACAAAGTAGGATTGGTTATCGATGAGTTGAATGATGCCAGGAAGCCGCGCCAAAGGTGGCAACATGTAGTGAATATCGGGGTTGCAGGGTCCGGCTGTGTTGAAGTGATGAGGCATTGTAAGAAATGGAGGCGAAACGGGGCGATCGAAGCTCGGTAGTCATTGTAAGCCAGAGGCTATTCAGAATAGATTACAATAGTGACCAAGAATGAGATTCAAAATAGCTGCATTAGGTTG
>JANMIS010000335.1:0-2632 GCA_031375925.1 Synechococcales cyanobacterium OTE_70_concoct_197_sub | reverse complement strand
CCGCCCTCACCGGGTTTTGCGCCTTGGGCCATTTTGATTTGGAGTTCTTTCGCTTGTGATAAATACAAGCTTGTTACCCCAAATCGACCGGATGCGACTTGTTTGATTGCACTGTTTTTAGAATCGCCCTTTTCATTGGTCCAGGTATATCGATCGGGATCTTCGCCGCCTTCACCTGTATTTGATTTGCCACCAATTCGATTCATGGCGATCGCTAAAGTTTCGTGCGCTTCTTGGGAAATCGAGCCGTAGCTCATGGCCCCCGTTTTAAACCGTTTTGTGATGGTTTCGACGGACTCGACTTCTTCGATCGGCACTGATTGCCTAGGTTTAAAATCTAGCAATCCGCGCAGGGTGAAGTGCTGTTGTTGCTGATCATTCACCAATGTTGAATATTGAGTGAATAAATCAGCGCGATCGGTTCTCACCGCCTGCTGCAACAAGTGAATAGTCTGAGGACTAAACAAATGCGCTTCGCCTTCTTTGCGCCATTGGTATTCGCCGCCGACTTCCAAAGTTTTTGCTTCGGCACGATCGGCGAATGCCTTGTGGTGACGGGCAACTGCCTCTTGGGTAATAACAGACAAATCCACCCCTGCAATGCGGGAAGCGGTGCCTGTGAAGTAGCGATCGACCACACTCGAATTCAATCCAACGGCTTCAAAGATTTGTGCCCCACGATAACTTTGAATCGTAGAAATCCCAATTTTGGAGGCGACTTTAATAATGCCTTTGGTTGCGGCTTTGATATATTTTGCACAGGCTGTTTCGTAATCAATATTCAACAGCAAGTTTGAATCAATCATGTCCTGAATGGATTCAAAAGCTAGATAGGGATTCACCGCACCGCAGCCGTAGCCGACCAATGTTGCAAAGTGGTGAACTTCGCGAGGGTCACCGGATTCTAAAACCAATCCGATTTTCATCCGAGTACCATTGCGGATCAAGTGATGGTGCAAGCCAGATACCGCGAGCAATGCGGGAATCGGCGCATGGGTTGCATTCATCTCCCGATCGCTCAGAATAATCAAATTCACGCCGGACTCAATCGCTTTATCCACCGTCGCAAAGATTTGATTCAGCGTTGATTCTAATCCTGCCATTCCAGTTGCAGGATCAAAGACCGTCGAAATAGTTTGCGATCGGTAGCCTGCCTGATTAATGCCTTTAAGTTTTGCTAGGTCTTCATTGCTGAGAATCGGCGACTTTAAAGCAATCAAATGACAGCTTTTTGCTTCAGGTTCTAATAGATTGCCTTCGCAGCCGATCGTGGTTTCGGGTGATGTGACGATCTCTTCTCGAATGGAGTCGATCGGGGGATTGGTTACTTGAGCAAAAAGCTGCTGGAAATAGTCGTAGAGGAGCTTTGGTCGATCGGACAACACTGCTAATGGCGTATCTGTTCCCATTGAACCGATCGCCTCAGCACCGTCGCGGGCCATGGGCGTTAGCAATATCCGTAAGTCTTCAAAGCTATACCCAAATGCGGTTTGGCGTTGAAGCAGATTGGTGTCTGTCGAAGCGGGTGCGATCGGACCACTCGGCAAATCCTTCAGAGTCAACAGATTGTCGTTGAGCCATTCTTGGTAAGGATTTTGAGTGACGATTTGCTGCTTGACTTCGGCATCAGAAATAATCCGACCCTGCTTCATATCTAACAGGAACATATGGCCCGGTTGCAGTCTGCCCTTATGTTTCACCCGTTCTGGAGCAATCGGCAATACGCCCGCTTCCGAGGCCATAATTACCAAATCATCATTGGTTAAGTAGTAGCGAGTAGGCCGCAAACCATTGCGATCGAGAATTGCGCCAATGGACGATCCATCAGTAAAAGCAATGGAAGCCGGACCATCCCAAGGCTCCATCAAACAGGAATGATATTGGTAAAAAGCTTTCTTCTCAGGACTCATAGACTCGTGCCCAGTCCAAGGTTCAGGCACCATCATCATCACAGCATGGGGCAACGATCGGCCCGCTAACGCCAAGAGTTCCAAAGTATTATCAAAAATCCCCGAGTCACTGCTATCGACATTGATCACAGGACGAATTTTCGCAATGTCATCGCCAAATAGCGACGATTCAAACATGGATTGCCGCGCGTGCATCCAATTCATATTGCCGCGCAGAGTATTGATTTCACCATTGTGGGCAATGTAGCGATAGGGGTGCGATCGTTCCCAGTTTGGAAAAGTGTTGGTACTAAATCGTGAATGCACTAATGCCAAGGCGCTATCCATATCGGGATCATTTAAATCAGGATAAAATGCGCCGACCTGAGCGGGCATCAGCATTCCTTTGTAAACAATGGTGCGACAGGACAAACTCGCGGGATACCAATACTCATTGATCCCACTCGCTCGAATGGCGTTGTAGGCTTGTTTGCGCAATACATACAGCTTGCGTTCCATGGCCCAGTCGTCGCTCATTAATGTTTGAGACCCGATGAAAACCTGTTCCATAAAGGGTTCGCTGCCCTGTGCTGTTTTGCCAAGCGAGCCATTATTAGTAGGGACATCCCGCCAGCCTAAGACCTGCAAACCCTCGTCTTGTGCAATCTTTTCAAATAAATCGCGACTACGTTGGCGATCGGCGACATCGGGCGAACTATAGAGCATTCCCACCGCGTACTGAC
>JANMIS010000206.1:0-2702 GCA_031375925.1 Synechococcales cyanobacterium OTE_70_concoct_197_sub | reverse complement strand
GCGACGCAGGTTGTGGCGATGAAGGAAGATCGGGGAAATACTCCTGCTACAACGATCGCCCTTTATCCTGAGTTGCTCAGTGATGAAGACTACCTTGCCCCCTATGCCAAACGGCTAGGCGTAACGGTAGAAAACATTTTGGCCATTCAAGCCCAGCAGCAGACAGCGATTTCGCAAGGAATGATTGAAGCGATGGATCATCAATCCACTTGATTTGATTCCTGACTTTGATGGATCTGTTGCTCAATGTATTGCTGAATGTATTAAATACCCATTTTACCAATGGTTTTTCTATGACAACCTTGACTAAAGTTTCCAATGACGCCAATCAGGGCGACGATCGTAAAAAGCCGGAGTGGCGAAAATATTTCAGCTTTAGCCACGATCACAAAGTCATTGGGATTCAATATCTTGTTACATCCTTCTTCTTTTACCTGATTGGTGGTGGCCTAGCGGCAGCAGTGCGGACAGAGCTAGCGACTCCGGCATCGGACTTCGTTAGCCCTGAACTGTATAACAGTTTGTTTACGCTCCACGGTACAGTCATGATCTTCCTGTGGATCGTGCCTTCTACGGCAGGATTTATTAATTATCTTGTGCCATTAATGATTGGCGCGCGGGACATGGCCTTCCCTCGATTGAATGCCGTGGCCTTTTGGATGCTGCCGCCATCTGGGTTGTTGCTAATGAGCAGCTTTTTTGTCGGACCTGCTTCGTCTGGCTGGACCTCTTACCCTCCGCTTAGCACCATGGGTCCGGTGGCGGGAGAATTGATTTGGATTCTTAGTGTTTTGATGTTGGGAACGTCATCGATTTTGGGGGCGATTAATTTTATTGTCACCATTTGGAAGATGCGGGTTCCGCAGATGGGCTGGAATGATATGCCACTCTTCTGTTGGGCGAGTTTGGCGACGGGAATTTTGGCCTTGGTCTCGACTCCGGTTTTGGCGGGCGCGTTGATTTTGCTGTCGTTTGACCTCGTGGTGGGAACTTCGTTCTTTAACCCCACGGGCGGCGGGGATCCGATCGTTTACCAGCATATGTTCTGGTTCTATTCCCATCCGGCGGTCTACATTATGATCTTGCCTGTGTTTGGGATGATTTCAGATATTATTCCGGTGCATTCACGGAAGCCTATTTTTGGCTATCGGGCGATCGCTTATTCCAGTATTGCAATTTGCTTCTTGGGTTTGATTGTATGGGCGCACCACATGTTCACCAGCGGCACCCCTCCCTGGTTGCGTCTGTTTTTCATGTTTGCCACGATGGTGATTGCAGTGCCGACGGGCATTAAGGTGTTCAGTTGGATTGCGACGATGTGGGGCGGGAAGATTCAATTTAATAGCGCAATGCTATTTGCAATAGGCTTCGTATCCATGTTTGTGGTCGGCGGGATTAGCGGTGTCATGATGGCAGCGGTTCCATTTGACATTCATGTTCATGATACTTACTTCGTTGTGGCCCATTTCCACTATGTGTTGTTTGGCGGGAGTGTCTTCGGGTTGTATGCCGGGATGTATCACTGGTTCCCGAAAATTACAGGTCGAATGCTGAATGAAAAACTCGGTAAGATTCACTTCGCACTGAATTTCATTGGTTTTAACTTGACGTTCTTGCCCATGCACAAGCTGGGTCTTGATGGAATGAACCGCCGGATTGCTGAATACGATCCGAAGTATGCGGCGATTAATCTGCTGTGTTCGATCGGCACTCTATTGCTTGCAGTTTCGACGGTGCCATTTGTAATCAATGCGGTTCGCAGTTGGTTCTGGGGAGAACGTGCAGTGGCAAACCCTTGGAACGGATTGACTTTGGAATGGACGGTGAGTTCACCGCCTCCTGAAGAGAACTTCTACGTCGATCCGATTCCCGCTTGCCATCCCTATGCCTACGGGAAGCGTCCAGCTTCGATTCTGGTCCAAACGGCCCCGCCTGCTTCGGCGACATCTTAGAGACTCTGACGGAAAGCCCCCCAGCCCCCAATTCTGGGGGAGCTAGAATCCGGTTCCCCCAGAATTGGGGGTTAGGGGGCGGTTCGCCAGGTATTGAAAGCAATCATTCTTTCTCAAATTATTCATCGTATTTCTAAATCCACCATGACAACCACCACACCACATCAAGTTAAAGTTCATCTGGATAAGCATGGTCATCCCCACCCAGATCACCGGATTTTGGGGCTTTACATGTTCCTGATCGCAGAGGGCATGATTTTTGTCGGTCTCTTTGTGGCTTACTTCACCTTTCGGGCCGTTGCGCCGGGAATGCAGGGAGATTTGCCTAAGCTCGAACTAATGCTGCCCGGAATTAACACCATCATCCTGGTCAGCAGTAGCTTCGTGATGAACCGAGGCCAAACAGCCATTCAGAAAAATGATGTGAAAGGGCTGCGGTTCTGGTTTGGGCTGACGGCGTTGATGGGTGTGGTGTTTTTGACCGGGCAGATGTATGAGTACTTCCATTTGGAATTTGGACTCAAAAGCAGTCTATTTGCCAGTACTTTTTATGTGCTGACCGGATTCCACGGGTTGCATGTGCTGTTTGGATTGATTTTGACGTTGGGTGTGCTGTGGCGATCGTTCAAACCTAATCACTACAGCGATCAAGAACACTTCGGTGTGGAAGCTGCCGAAATCTATTGGCACTTTGTCGATGTGATTTGGATTTTGCTCTTTGTGATCTTGTATTTGCTGTAAGACCATTCT
>JANMIS010000326.1:0-3481 GCA_031375925.1 Synechococcales cyanobacterium OTE_70_concoct_197_sub | reverse complement strand
GGTGACGTAGGTGACGGTTTCGACGTTGAGGGCTTTGGACATACTTTCCGTGATCATGGTGCTGCTGGCTCCTGTATCCACCATCATTTCAAAACTAAAGCTGCCGTTGAAGGTGACATCGATTACGGGAATGCCGTTCTTGTAGGACTTGATGGTGGCTTGGTAGGTGCGGACGGGCTTGTCTAGTTTTTCCTTGAGGCGCTGGGTGGTTTCTTCTAGGGCTTGGGTTGCTTTGAGTTGTGCGGCTTGGTTATTTTCTTGATCTTGGTTATTTTCTCGAATGCGCTGAAGCTCTCCCTGCGATCGGATCACTCCTTCATTGAGTAAGTCCAGACTTTGAACAGCGGCGGCATGGTTGGCATCCTGCGCGGGAACTTGCTTCATGAGTGCAATGGAAGCTTGCCATTGCTGAATCACCATCTGCCAATCTTCTACAGACTTAGCCTGCTTGCTGAGTTGGGCGGCGCGCTGTGCGGTGGCGATCGCCTGTTGGTAGAGTGGGCTGATCGTTGGGGGGCGATTCCCGTTCCGGGAGGCTGCGCCAACGGGCTGAGTGGAGAGCTTGGGCAGTGGCGGTAAGCTCGGAATTTTGGGTGGGGAGGATTCTGGGGCGGAGCAAGCAGCACAAACTAACGCTAAAGTTATGGTCAGCGCAGAATGAATCAGAGCGATCGGAGGGGCCTTATCAGTCATGAGGCTTGGGAATGCCCAAACGGGAACCCATGAATTCTAGTGCAATGAATCACGTCATGTAATAATGATCCGGATTTCATCATGTGGTAACTGTCAATGGTGTCCCTCTCTTCCGCTCAACCTGCGTTGCTGTTGTTAGCTGATGGTACGGCTTATCCTGGTTTGTCTTTTGGGGCAGTGGGTACAACGATCGGTGAAGTGGTCTTCAATACTGGAATGACAGGGTATCAAGAAGTCTTGACTGACCCGAGCTATAGTGGCCAAATGGTGACGTTTACCTACCCAGAACTCGGAAACACAGGCGTGAATGCCCAAGATGAAGAGTCCGATCGTCCCCATGTCAAAGGCGTGATTGCCCGCAATATTTGCAAACGACCTAGCAACTGGCGATCGACGCAGTCCCTTCAGGATTATTTAATCCAGCACAAAGTCGTCGGGATTTACGACATTGACACCCGATCGTTGACGCGGAAGCTGCGATCGTCTGGCGCGATGAATGGCGCTATTTCTACTGAAATATTGGATCCAGCCGAACTATTGTTAAAAGTCCAGGCTGCGCCTAGTATGGCCGGACTTAATCTTGTGAATGGGGTAACAACTCAGCAAACCTATGAGTGGAACGAACCCACCGAATCCGAGTGGGAATTTAGTGACGGTGCCCAGGATGCCAAACTCCCTGCAAAGTACACCGTCGTTGCCCTTGATTTTGGGATTAAGCGCAATATTTTAAAACGGTTGTCTAGCTACGGTTGCCGTGTGATCGTGGTGCCTGCGACGACCTCCGCTGAAGACATTCTCAGCCACAACCCCGATGGTATTTTTCTCTCCAATGGACCGGGCGACCCGGCGGCGGTGACGGAGGGTATTGCCACGGCGCAGATACTTTTGGATGTAGACAAGCCGATTTTTGGGATTTGTATGGGGCATCAGGTGTTGGGACTATCCCTGGGCGCTGAGACTTTTAAGCTGAAGTTTGGGCATCGAGGGCTGAATCATCCCGCAGGCTTAACCCAAAAGATAGAAATCACAAGTCAAAACCATGGCTTTGCGATCGATCCTGACAGCTTGGCCACCGATCGGCTGGAAATTACGCATCTGAACTTGAACGATCGGACGGTGGCGGGCTTGAAGCACAAGACCTTGCCGATCTTTTCCGTGCAGTACCATCCTGAGGCAAGTCCGGGTCCCCACGATGCGGATTATTTGTTTGAACAATTTGTTGCGGCGATGTCGTCCAAATTACAGTAGGGTAGAGCAGGTCAGATGATATTCGCTTTCTCTAGAGACTGATTGCACTTCAGTGTGACAAATCTTTATGAAACGGTGTATACTGGCACGTCAGATTGTAAGAATTTCGTAAGACATTGAGTTAGGAGGCGCGCTATTCCTGAGCAACTGACCTTGACCGTTAGCTTAAGAGGCACGCGCGAAGTCAAGGATAATTACCAACTTTTTCGCCTCACCGGATTGCTTGACGCATTTTCCGAAGCGGCCTTCCGTAAGGTCATTGAGAAATACGTTGATGATAGTTTAAAAAATGTCATCTTGGATTTGTCGCAGATTGCCCTGATGGACAGTTCTGGTTTGGGTGCGATCGTTCAGGTTTCTAAGAAAGTCAAATCTTCAGAAGGCGTGCTTCAGATTGTGACAAACGCCCGAGTCACCCAGACCTTGAAGCTTGTGAAACTTGACAAAGTTTTTTCGCTTCATCCTGACCTAGCTAGTGCGGTTGAAGCCTTCAAGTCCTAATCGACGGCTTACGTGGGTGAGTTGATTGATTTTGATGGTTGTACTACTCAGATCGGTTCATCAGCTTCTTGGGCTGTGATGAGTCGGTCTGAGTATTTTTTTAAGTGTTCCGAATCTAAATGCATCAGCCTCTCTCCCCATCAGACGTTCAACGCATTTCTCCCAGCGCGCTGGCCTACTTGGGCGACGCCGTGTATGAACTGTATGTCCGACAGGCACTTATCTTTCCGCCACAACGAATTCAGTCGTACCATCAGCAGGTGGTGTCCTGGGTGCGGGCGGAGTCTCAGGCGGCCACGATCGATCGACTGATGGTTCACCTGAGTGAGGCGGAGTTGGCCATTGTGAAACGGGGCCGTAATGCAGCGCCGCAGCGCCTTAAGCGGGTCGATCCTGAAATCTATCAAAAGGCAACAGCCCTGGAAACTTTGGTGGGCTATCTTCATCTGACGGATCCAGGTCGGCTGGCTCTGTTGTTGAGCCAAGTTGTTCAGACCGTTGCTGAATGAGTTAGGCATTTGAAATCGATCGTTTTGTAGTGGATTTTCAGAACAGCTTTAATCTTGTGGTCACATATTGAATCGTTATTGTTAAATCGTGATCTCGGTCTTTGCTCCGAGATTTCTAGACTCAATTTGGGGATCGGTTGAAGTTTGTCCCCTAAGGGTTTAGTGTGATAAGCCGCGCTAATTAGATTTGGATATTTCCAGGGGTGCCATCATTTTGGTGTCTTGTCGTTGGTATTATGCCGAGTCAAATTTTTCGTTTTTTGAGCTTCATTTAGCCGTTTCAAAGTTCTGTTCTCTTCAATTTCCCTGTTGGTAGGGTATTCAATATGGCATACGACAAGCGCAGTTCCAATGACAAACCCCGTCGCAAGCCAGTCGGCAGCGCTTCTGGTGGCAGTCGATTCAAGCGCCCTGAGGGTGCGGGTAGTGGCTACCAAGGTGGCGGCGGTGGCGGTTACAAGCGCCGCGATGAAGGGGGTAGCTCTGAAGGCTACCAACGTCGTGATGAAGGTGGTGGCGGCTATCAAGGC
>JANMIS010000193.1:0-1236 GCA_031375925.1 Synechococcales cyanobacterium OTE_70_concoct_197_sub | reverse complement strand
GCAAAGCCAATCATCCCTTTTTAGGGGTGCAGATGGCAGATTTAACGCCGGAACTGCGAGCAAGGATTAAGCAGGCATCGGAGCAAAAACTGGATGTAACCCAAGAGCGGGGCGTGATTATTATGGGGATTGCTAAGGATTCACCTGCTTCGAGAGCGGGGTTACAGACCGGGGATATTTTTCGCAAAATTAAAGGCAGATCGGTGGGGACTTTGGCTGAGATTTTGGCGGTGGTGGAGAGTTCTACGATCGGCGAAACCATTCCTTTGGAGTTGATGCGTGGGAAGGAAGTGATGACGCTGAATGTAACGCTAGCTGAGTTTCCGACCCAGCTAGCTGAGTAGTTAGAATTCAGAATTTAGAATTCAGAGTCTTAGCTTGCTTTAACATGTTTGACTTCGACGACCATGTGAACATTGCCCCTAGGTTGAAAGTCGCCTTTGAGCGTCATTTCTAAAGGATCACAAGCAGCGACAAGATCATCAAGGATCTTATTCGTGACTTCTTCGTGGGAGATATATTGATCGCGATAGCTATTGATGTAAAGCTTGATGGCTTTGAGTTCAATAATTCGATCGCTCGGCACATAGCTCATATGCATCGTGGCAAAGTCAGGATAGCCTGAAAATGGACATTTGCAGGTAAACTCTGGCAGTACAACAGAAATGGTGTAAATCCTTCCGGGACGGGGATTAGGGAAGGTGATGAGTTGGGCATTTTCGATTTCCCGTTCGCCGTATTTGACCCGATCGTCTGTGGCGGTGGCAGTGCTGTCGAGTTGGGAAATTGTCGGTGACGTTGTTTGAATGGTTTGGCTCATGGTGGATTCCTAAAATTCAGAAAACATTAAAGAACAATAAAAAAGGGGCTTTGGAATTATCATCCAAACGCCCCCTTTTTAATGCGGACTCGGGATCTTACACGGCGGCTTTAAGGCGTTCACCGTCTTTTTTCAAGAAGTCCTGCAAATCTGAAAGATCTTGGTCTTCGATTTTGGTCTGCATCGGACAGAATTTCGGTCCACACATGGAACAGAATTCTGCGGTTTTGTAAACGTCTTCAGGCAGCGTTTCGTCGTGGTATTCCCGAGCGCGTTCAGGGTCAAGGGAGAGTTCAAACTGACGATTCCAGTCAAAGTTATAGCGAGCATGGGATAGCTCATCATCGCGATCGCGTGCCCCTGGACGATGCCGCGCAATATCCGCCGCATGCGCCGCAATTTTGTAGGCAATTAAC
>JANMIS010000154.1:0-3331 GCA_031375925.1 Synechococcales cyanobacterium OTE_70_concoct_197_sub | reverse complement strand
CCAGCACCACCGCCAAATCAATGGGCCGATCGCTACAGGCAATAAACGCCGGATAGGGATTGTCATAGGCTCCGCTAGCCCCGACCATCACAGTTGAACCCCGTTTTTCTAGGACTTCACCACATTGCCTAGCAGTTCGTTCTGCAATCCGATCGCCTGCTTTGTAAGTAATTGCAACGGTTTTGAGTTTCATGGCTTAGATTTTGGCTTGGGTTGTGTTAAATGGCCTCAGGAATTCTGCTTCGATCGGTCGCCGTAAACCCATTTCCAGAGGGGATGGGATACACCTTGCTGGTGAATTTTTAGCACTCGTTTTTGCAGGGTCTGTCGCTCGGCTGCGGGAAGCCCCCAGATAATATTTCGACTTTGCCAAATTAAGACACTCAGCGTCATGCCAACACAAAGCCCCAAACCCATCGCGGCCCAAGGATTAAAAATCAGCCCATAGCGAATCGCAGACCAACTGAAGTATTCAGCAGCAACTTCCCAAACCCTTCGCATTCGCCACAGGCTCCAGCTTCCTACTGTTAACCAAGCGACCGTCACCACCACCCAGCGTCCCCAAACGGTGAGTTCATGAAGCCGATCGATCGCATCAGTAAATTGTGGGTCTTCTGGAGGTTCAGGTAGAAAAGGTTGTTTCACAAAAAGCTCGAATGAATCTGAAATAATTGAAAAGAGCACTGGATCTAAATTTAACGATCTTTCCCGGATGGAAGGGGTTCGGGGGTTGGAAGAGGGATTGGGACCGTGGGAACCCCTCTTCTATTTCTACGCTGGGGCGGTGTACTCGTTGGAGCCACAGGGACAGCCGCCGGAGGATTGGTCTGGGGGAGATTGGGCATTGATGAAAATCCAAAGCCTAATAAGCTCTGAGCCATTCGATAGTAGGTTGCCCAAACTCTCGCGTCGGGCCTTGCTTGCCATTGCGATCGGCTCACTTCCACACTCATGACAGGCGCTTCCATCCCTTGATGCTGACCCATGATGAACAGTACTACGGTACTCATTACAATGTCTCGATCGAATGCCCGTTGAATGGCGGCTCGCGACACCAGTTCCGATCGGCGGATAAAGGCATCGTAGGGTTCATTTTTCAATCGCTCAACGCGGATCTCTTGGCGATCGATGTAGGCGTGACTGCTGTGGGGGAGTGCTAAATCTAGGCCCACTGCGCTAGTTAGCCCCAGGAAACTACAGAGGAGATACGATCGATAGTTCATAACCAGCACCGTAGAAATTGAGCAAAAATAAGTTTTTATATTGTGCGTCATCTTGATGAGATTGCGAGACGAGATTGCAGTAAGAGAAACCGCCCAGAAGCTTGCAATTTCTGAGCGGTTTCAAAATCTAGGCTTATTTTTTAGGAAATCTCTAAATCCTTAGGGCTGACGGCACACTTGGAAGCCATTTTTAAAACTCTGTGGTCCCGTGTAGCCTGAGTTTTTGGCGAGATCGGCTAGAACTTGACGACCTGTATAGAACTTGCCGCCCACTTCCCAAGTCGGGAATCCAAAGTTTTGTCCCGTCTGCTTCTCGATTTCGGGTCGCGCAGCGGCACAGGCTTTAGCCTCAGAGTTTTTGCCATCCTCTGCGCATTCAAGGTAAGTAAACTCTTTCATCGCCTCCTTCCCAAAGAGCTGCTTCTGTTCACAGCAATGGGGGCACCAGTAAGCTCCATACATTTTTGCGCCGCTAGCTTTGAGATGCTTGGCCAGTTGGATTTCCGAATCTCCAGATGTGGTGTCTACGAGGAAGAAGGTATTTCCTGCCTTATTGGTAATGGCCCCTTCCGCGTTCGCGCTTTGGGAGATGCCGGAAGTCCCGGCGAAGGCGATTACCAGGGTCAACATGCCGACGATCGTACCTTGGAAAAGCAACTGCCCTTTATCTTCCCAGTCCCGCCCCATCAACGTCACGCCGAACATGACTGTGGCAAAGATAGCCGAGGCCAAGCAAAATGGGCACAGCCCCGTCAGTCCCATAGGAATGACGAACTGCGAAAACATGATGTACATCAGCCAGCCACTGAAGAGCAGCATTCCTGTTGCACCCCAGAACAGAAGCATCCAGGTGTTGCCTTCTAGATTCTTTTTGAGGGCGCGATTATTTTCCTCATTGACGAGAAGTGGCGCCAGAGCTAGGGCTAGTATGCCACCATATGCCACCATGCCAAACAACGACAGAGGCTGTCCAAATAGCACCGCATAGGGACTCGCCAATACTTTGCAGCTTCCCGCCGCGCACTGCGTTTCCCCGCCAAAAAGCTTCATGTAGGTCAAGTAAGCGGTATTGAGCAAGCCTAGAGCGGCAACCCCAGCAATAATCGGGCGTGCCCAGGTCTGAATCCAAGGTGTTGAGCGGCGGCGACTCGTCATAGTCCTAGTATTTCCACAACAAAAACAGTGTTTAGCAAAAAATAACGTCTAAACAATGTCAAATTTTTACTTAACCATTGTACTCAAGAATTTTGTTCTTGAGATGGCTTTGCTGCCGATCGAAAAGAAATCGCTTAAGAAAATTATGGCAAGGACTTGCCAAGGATCAGAAGGTTTGCTAACTTAATTAAGCGCTTGAAAAAGAAGGCCCGCCGGGATAGCTCAGTTGGTAGAGCAGTGGATTGAAAATCCACGTGTCCGGAGTTCAAATCTCCGTCCTGGCATAGGTTTTGAGAAATATCCACAACAAAAAACCCCTCTGTCTCCAGAGGGGTTTAGTTTTGGCTCCGACAGATTAGAAATCAGGCGGTTCTGAAATCTTACTTCTACAGGCATAGAACTTGTAAATCACGTTTGGGGTGTTACCGGAAAGGTAGGCAACGTCTGAGACGCTGTAACCCTGATCTAGTGCCATGGTGATCCAGGTGTGGCGGGTGTGGTATTGCGAAAGGACTTGACCGATCGCCCCACTCTCCCAAAGGCGTTGTAAGTTTGGTTTCCAGTGGTCAGTCTGAAAATTTGAGTAGTTCATAGGACCGCCTTTCATTCCCGGCAAAAGTAAGGATTCTGAATTTTCCCGGTTCACTTGGAGAGTCCAGAGAAGCGATCGGAGTTTCGCCCCGGCGGGGAAGGTGCGATCGGCTGATTTTGTGCCCTGTTCCTCACGGGTATCGCACCGCAAAGACGCTATAAACTCCACGCTGTCCAGCTGAGGGTGGATATGTTTCCACCGGATCGCCGCCGCTTCAGAGGGACGGCAACCCGTGAGAAATAAGAATCTCACCCATGGGGCGTAGAACTTGTCCCACTCTTCAAAGCGGGCAATGATAGCCGCCCTCTCATCTAGTGTAAAAGCCCTATAGCCAAGAAAGAAGCCTAGGGCGGGCTATAGG
>JANMIS010000150.1:0-2736 GCA_031375925.1 Synechococcales cyanobacterium OTE_70_concoct_197_sub | reverse complement strand
GTTGCGATCGCCCCTCCTTCCTGTAAGGTCACCCGTCGAGCCGATACTTTGATATTCCCCGAAGCTCCTGCCCCAAGAGAAACTGAGTTCATTCTTGAGACTGGATCAGTAAGATACGGCGAATTCCCCTTTAACTGAACCGTATCAGACACATTGATCACAATATCTCCAGCTTTCCCCACGCCGTAACTACTTGCCCCAATAAATCCCCCATTCTGGAGCAAAAGCTGATTTGCTGAAACGGTAACGTTACCGCTTTTCCCGCTGCTTAGTGCTAAGTTATAGATGCCACTACGCACGAGAGACTGAGGATCCACACCAATGATTGAGATAGAGTCAGCGACCTTGATGTTAAAGGTCGCACCAGATTGGTCAGTACTATTGCTATGCAAGATTGCTGATCCATCGGCCAATGTAAGATTCTGGGACTGTAACTTTAGAGTGCTCTGCGACTCGACGTTCACCCATGCTCGTTGAGTCATGCTGATATTTTGAAAACTCGATACATCCTCATACCCGAAAGACCAACCTTGAGCATTTCGATCGAGCTTGACTGCCCCACCCCCAACACTGCCCAGCGCAATCTGTCCCTTCTCAATCGAGAGAATTCCGCCATCTAGTGCAATCTCCCCTCCAATCAAAGCTAGCGTGCTTCCAGCATTACCTTTCAGTTCGTTTGCGATCGCAGCCGCTTGAACCGGTAGGATTGGGCTAGCTTGTCTCAAACGATGCCCTGTCCCCTGGACTGTAATCGGAGCAGGGGCAGTTCCAAACTGTAACCCGATCGGCACCTTCACACTCAACAATGGAGGCGTTTCATTTACCGTATTTAGTTCAATCCCATCTGCAAATTTAATTCCACTCGCAGTTGTTCCTAGAAATGATCCACCCAACTGCAATTGAGCATTCGGCCCAAATATAATTCCATTGGGATTCATTAGAAATAAATTAGCATTCCCTTGGGTTTTTAAGATTCCATCAATGTTTGAGACTTTAGATCCGGTGATCCGACTAAAGACATTTTGAACATCTACAGCATTATTAAAAACTGCTGAGCCGGCTGTGGGAACGGAGAATTGGCTGAAACTATGGAAAAGATTATTGCCCGATCGCGTCCCATTATTAATCTCAAATACGCCACCTATCTGAGTCACTTGGGTGCCCAGACTTGAATCCGGAACAACCTGTGCAACCGTACCTTCAGCGATTCCGCAAACTGTGGCAAGTAAGATTGTGATGGAGGCGATCGGTTTCATGGGTCAGGTTTTATTTTATATAACCCCGCTAGAGTGCCCGATGACTCATAAAGAAAATCGATCGGTACAGGCCACGATCGACTTAGGCTTTCTTAGCGGGGGGACTGGGACGATTGAGTTCTCGGCTTTTCGCTTTTGCAGCCTCGTAGGCATCCTGATATACCTTCCCACCCAACATCAAATCGCCGTAATATTCATAAGGCATCTTTCCGTAAATTGGCAACGGCTCATCTTCGGGATAGTCTTCCTTTGCTTCCTCAACGGTCTCTTTAAGATCTTCCACCGTCAACCAATGCGCCGGAAAATAAAACAACTCCGCTGCCGTCTTTTTTAATACTTTTAAGTTCGGGTCAATGCGGCAGGACTCAATTTCAACCCAAGCGTGTTCTACAGGTTCGCTACCTGCAAAGAGAACAAATCCCTGGACATACTGCACCTCGGGATGTTCTGGCTCCAGCAATATCGCCGCTTGCATGGCATATTCAAACGTTCCCTTCGCCGCCTTCACCAACTTGCGAACCTGATTCGATCGCACCTCATCCAACGGCAAAGGTTCCATAGTGTCAGACTTTGGCTTATCCATTCCATCATCCCATAACAGCACAGATGTTAGTCTAGCGCTTCGGGCGGCGGTCTAAGGTGATTTCTAAGCGTAAATTTACCTAACTAGACGAAATAACTACAGTCCTAATAGATTAAGCTGCCCCCCCGCAGGCGGCTCAAACCCCAAATGCCTCCAGGCTGCTGCTGTGGCCACTCGACCGCGTGGGGTGCGGGTTAGATAGCCAATCTGCATTAAATAGGGTTCGTAGACTTCTTCAATGGTCTGTGCATCTTCTCCAGTCGAAGCCGCCATCGTTTCTAAGCCCACAGGACCGCCATTAAATCGCTCAATCATCACACTCAACATACGCCTGTCGGTCCAATCCAATCCACAGGGATCAACATTAAATAACTCCAATGCTTCCGAGGCGATCGATTGATTGATTGCGCCGTTTTCTTTGACCTGTGAAAAGTCCCGAACCCGCTTCAAAAGACGGTTTGCAATACGAGGGGTTCCTCTTGCACGGCGCGCAATTTCTTCGGCCCCTGCATGGTCGATCGGCGTCTCCAGCAAGGCCGCTGTTCGTAATACAATCTGTGTCAACTCATCTAATTCATAAAAGCGTAACCGCTGAATTAACCCAAACCGATCGCGCAATGGTGAACTTAAGGCTCCCACTTTTGTCGTGGCCCCGACCATGGTAAACCTCGGTAAGGGAAGCGATCGAGTTCGGGCACTTTGACCTTTGCCGATCGTAATTTCCACCCGAAAATCTTCCATTGCTGGATACAAAATTTCCTCCGTTACCCGAGGCAAACGATGAATTTCATCAATAAACAAAACATCGCCCTCCTGCAAATTCATCAGCAGCCCCACAATATCTCGGGGCCGCTCTAACGACGGCGCACTGCTAATCTTACAATTTACGCCCATTTC
>JANMIS010000029.1:0-2671 GCA_031375925.1 Synechococcales cyanobacterium OTE_70_concoct_197_sub | reverse complement strand
CGATCGTCCGGCAACAGCGCCGAGCATTTCACTAACTCCGCCTGCCAAGCTTCCCCACGAGGAAATTTAGCCCACACCAGCGCACTACAAGACTGTTCCACCAGACTATCCACCCAGCTTCCCACCAGACCCTTTAAGGTCGTAGGACTCACCGAAACGGCTTCTGGCGAGTTTTCTCGTTGGGTTAAGGCATCAAAAAACGATCGGGGCGTAGATAAAGTCATGGTGCAACTAAAGAAAAGAATTGAGGGCAGCTCAGGGGGAAGCTAGATACTGATTAGTATTTATTAGCTAGACACTTAATTAAAATTAAAGTCTCTTTAGAGATCTAGCCACAGTTTTTGAGAAATTCAACATTTCTGCGAAAAACAAATCTTTTTTAGCACCGTCAATGGATTCAAGCGGATTAAACTTCATCTAAATTTAATTTATTTAGCTCACTCTGTAGGTTAGGTCTACGGGCTAAATGGGTGGGTCGAAGGCAATGATTCCAGCGCGAGAGGTTCTTGACTGACCTGATTCGCCCGATCGAAGTCTCCTAGATTACAAAACAACCGTTTTAAATCTGCTTGCACTTGAACAAATAAGGCAGAATTTGCCAGCAATCGAGCAACTTGGAGACGATGCTGATGAACCTCTACCGCTTGCGCAGACTGCCCTAAGCTCTCATGAAAAATAGCCAGACTCCGCAGCGCTTGCTCTTCCGCCACAAAATCTTCTATCTGCTGTGCTAGCTTGACCCGATTGCGCGCATAACCGATCGCTGCTGCTGGCCGCCCCCCCGAATAGCAAGCCGTACTCAAATGCTTCAAAACCTGCATTTCGAGACGAGGCTGTTTCATCTCACGCACTAGGGTTAGACGCTGCTCGTAGTAGTCGATCGCAGTTTCGGCTTCTCCGATCGCATAGTAGGCATTCCCCAAATTTTTCAGTACCTGGGCTTCCACAGCTTGGTCCTGTAGGGTCCGGGCTAGCTTCAAGGCTTGCTTTTCGTAGGAAATTGCCTGGGCATAATCTTGCGTCGCTTTAAACACCAACCCCAAGTTATTCAGCGCCGCCATCGCCCCGCGATCATCGCTCACCTTCCGCGCCAGCCCTAAACTCTCATGCTGAAAATGCCGCGATCGGTCCACATCGTTCAAATGGCGGTAGGCATTCCCGATGGTCCCTAAAACTTTAATCGCGATCGTATGTTGATTGAGCGGATAGGCTAGGGCTAGGGTCCGCTGGCCGTAATCAATGGACTGTTGATAATGCCCATTGCTGTAGGCTACCAGGGTTAGATAGCTCAAAACCTGAGACTGTCCCGGCAATAAAGCAAGCAGGGTGTAGCGTTCTAGGGCTTTTTCTAGGACGGCTAGAGCTTCCCCATAGGACTGGCGCTGAAGATGCCTGAGACCCTCCTGCACGAAGCTTTCTCCCTCCTGTAGAACTTGCAATGCGGGTTCCTGCAATCGGTTCACAGGAGAAGCATTCGCGGGAACCTCGTCAAGATTTGACCTAAACCCTTCCTTGAGAGATTCTTCCAAATGATTAAAACCTTCCGGTAATACTTCCGGTAATACAGTGTCTCGGGTTGAGGCATCGCTGCCACGCTCCGTCATACCAAAGCTGGAGAGATGAAGATGCTGGGGGAATCGATCATCCATAAGAAACCACTCGATTCAGGACACAATGACTGCATAGAACAATGCCTGTATAGAGTGGACCATCTAGGGCAAATATCTACCCTAATGCTCAAAAAATGCACCGTAAAATTTCAGACGATCGTAGCCTAGCGAGATTGACAGAGCCATGGAAACCGATCGTTTTTCAATCGTTTTTAAAAAGATGTTGACAGACGACTCTAGATTTGCCATTATGAATCTTGTGCAAAGCGAACTTTACGAAGTGAGTCTAGCCAAAGCCGCGTTTACGCGGGTGTAGCTCAGTGGTAGAGCGTCACCTTGCCAAGGTGAATGTCGCGCGTTCGAATCGCGTCACCCGCTTATTTAACTTAAATATACCAAGCTAACCATTTGTTGATTCAAGGCAGATGTGGCGATATTGGTCTAGTAAAATTGATTAGACAACATGGAAAAAATTGACTTGCGGGTTGACTATCCCTGCCCCTGTCGCCGAGAAGCACGATTATTGCCCATTGCCCTTACTGATGCACTGGGTTGCGATCGTTGCCCAAATGTCTATGTCATCACCGAAGAAGGGGATCAAGTAGAGCAGGTTTCTGGGATTCCGACTGCGCGAAGGCGATGGCAATGGACGGGAAAAACTTGGGCAACGGTTCCATCGGAGCAGTCTTGGGGGCGATGGATTATACTCGTAGCAGCGATAATATTGCTGGGTCTTTTTGTCTGGACTGTTGTTCATGTGATTCCGGGACAATGGGCAGTTTTGGTTTGTATTGTGGCAGTGTCGATCGGTCCGTTTTGGGTCGATCGATTCAGTCGTTGGTTCTTACGCCGATAGAGGATTTTTCATGGATAGCGTTGGGCTAGCTCACACTGCTTCGCATCAATTAGCCATGATGTCATCCCAACAGCGAGATGCAGGGATCAAGGGCATTGCTCAGGCATTGGAGCAGAACTATTATTTATTGCTTGAAGCCAACACCCTCGACCTCGAAGCCACTCAATTTCGTGAACCGGATGAGCAGCATCCTCCCATTCCCCTA
>JANMIS010000026.1:0-1414 GCA_031375925.1 Synechococcales cyanobacterium OTE_70_concoct_197_sub | reverse complement strand
CGATCGTCCTGTAATCCTTGCTAGATAAGGCTTATACGATCGACGATCGAGAAAGCACTATAATGAATCTGTTGACGAACCTGCTAGAGCCGAGTCAGGAGCAATCGAACCTATGACAGTTGCAACCGACGACCGACCCAGAGAACTTGTATCAAATGCTGCCGCGACCTCAGCCGATCGTTTCATCACCATCAAGGGTGATTGGGCGCATTTTAAATTGATTCAAAAGGGCTGTGAGCAGAATTCAGGGACACGACTATTTTACTTTGACGGGACGATCGAAATTCTCATGACCGGACGATCGCATGAACTTTTTTCTCACCTCATCGGAAATCTATTGAGCTTTTTTCTTGCCTATCAAGGGATTTATTTTTTCCCATTCGGTACGGCTGATCAAGAAAAGGAAGGTGTTGCAGCGTCTCAGCCGGATCAGTCCTACTGTTTTGGCACTGTCAAACCGATTCCTGATTTGTCGATCGAAGTTGTGTTCACAAGTGGTGGAGTTTCCAAGCTTCAGCGTTATAAAGCGATCGGTGTTCCTGAAGTCTGGTTCTGGGAAGATGGGACACTCACCTTGTATCACCTCCGTGGTGAAGAGTATGAGCGCATTGAAAAAAGTGAACTTGAGGAACTGAAAGACTTGGATGTGAGCATCTTAAAACAGCACATCATGATGGGCGAAACCAATGTCGGCGAAGCGATTCGATCGTTCACCACCTATGTCATGCAGAAGAAGTAAATCCAGTTCAAAAGTAATTAGGAGCGATCGAATGACCCTCATCAAAACCAGATTTTCAAGTTTTGAAGAGTACCTGACAGAGGAAGAGGCACTTTTACCAGAAGGGCGTTGTGAGTATTGGGATGGGGAATTAATTCCAGTTCCGGTTGAATCGTTACGTAATAATTCGATCGCGAACTATCTATTAATTCTGTTGTATCAGGCAGGAATAAATTTCAGCTTAGTCTCTCCTGGAAGTGTCGAAATCGAAACCATCGGTAGACCTAGGACTCGATTCCCAGACTTGACTGTTTTGGATGATGTTCATCTGACGCTGTTGGCAAGACGTGCCACTGTTACCCGCGATATGCCTCCGCCTCGAATTGTTGTTGAAGTCGTTTCCCCTGGCGATGAAAATTCAGATGAATATGTACGGGATTATCATGACAAACGAGATCAGTATGTTGCGATCGGTATCCCTGAATATTGGCTGATTGACCCCGATCGGGAATGGGTAAAGGTCGGGACTCTCGTCTCCGGTGCCTACCAGTTCGTGACCTTCCGGGGTAATGGATCGATTGTCTCTCCCACGTTCCCAGGGTTGAATCTGACGGCTGCGCAAGTCTTAGGCGCTGGGCGATCCTGAGAGGTTGCGATCGATGCCTTTTGGGTTGACGGAAAACGTTTTCCGTCAAG
>JANMIS010000001.1:0-1028 GCA_031375925.1 Synechococcales cyanobacterium OTE_70_concoct_197_sub | reverse complement strand
TTGAAAAACAGCAAACTCCAATTGCCAGCGTTGGTTGAGAAAGTCCTCGTCCGAACACAACCTTCGGACACCGGCAACAAACTTGCAAATACTAAATGATTATCAAGACCTACTCACGTCGAAGACGGGAGTGCTCCCGGTTGACACTGGTTCCGTCGGCGATCGTGAATAGTGCAGACATGCCACTTGCCCGAACTTTTAGTGGTTTGCTTACTCCTCATACCTGAGAGCTTACAGATTGCTTACCGATGTGGCTCGACTGAAAAAGGCATCCACCTTGTAAGCGGCTCCATGCTGCTGGAAGTGATTGCAGGCCACCATTATCAGATTTCTTTCCATCAAGAAAACGGACAACTCCCTCGCTTCGCGAGATTCCTATTGTACGGAGCCTATCGCGAAGGCTGGGCTTTGTATTGCGAATCGATGGGCAAGGAATTGGGACTTTACACCGAACCCAAGCAACGCATCGGCGCTCTCGGAGAAAGGCACCAAGCGATTCGATGGGTGCGCCAGATTCGAGGTCGAATGAAAGCCAAATTTTTCAGTCGGTTTTCTCTACCCAGATTTCATGATGCAATCTTACGTAACGGAGGTTGCATCTCAACATTTCGGAGACGAGACTCGATCAAATGAAAGCCGTACCGCGAGCCCAACAGCAAGTCCAGCACCGATCGAAAACCTAGGTATCGAGAGTTGTAAGTGCAAGTGAGTATCGCCTTCTTTTTAGGGCTGATGATCGCCTATTTCTCACCCGCCTACCGCAGATCGCTTAAGCACGTTGCTATTATTCATTTTTAGCTTTCTTCAAAGCCTGGGTTGTGGCTCATTGCCACGTTGGGAGCTTGAGAGATTCCTTGACGATGGTCGAGAGGTGAGAATCGATGTCGCGATCTTCGGCTGCATACTGAGAGACAAGTTGTTCGTAGGATGATTGCAAGCCATCGTAAAAAGAAGCCTGATCCGGATCATTTTGCATCAGCAATTCATAATGGAAAACTGCGGCGTACCAGTTCTTCGTTTTGGTGGCG
>JANMIS010001071.1:0-9153 GCA_031375925.1 Synechococcales cyanobacterium OTE_70_concoct_197_sub | reverse complement strand
ACTGGCCGGGGCCAAGATCAAGCGCCTGAGTTTCAGGAGCTTGAGAGTCCGGAGGGTGAGTTACATTTAAGATTTTATATCTCGTCGGGAGAAGAGTTTGCGCTCTCAGCCACTGGGATTCGCGAGGTTTTGTCCCCAGCGCCCGATCGGATTACCCCAGTCCCCAATGTATCTCCCCTGCTGCTGGGGACGCTAAATGTCCGTGGGCGCGTGGTCTGGGTCGCAGATTTGGGGCAATTTTTAGGGGACATGACACCCTTGAATACCGATCGTCAAGAAGTCTCGGTGATCGCGGTGGAGGACCAAGATATTTTGCTGGGTCTGGCGGTAGACCGAATCGTCGGGATGGAATGGCTGGACATTGACAAAATCCAAGCGCCCACTAATGTCCCGGATGGCGTTGCTCCTTTTTTGCGGGGAGAATGGACCTTAGGCGATGACCAGCGCTTCCTACGGCTTTTGGACCAAGTTTCGATTCTTCGATCGGCTAGGTGGGCAGCCTAGGGGTATCAACAGCCGATCCCTCTAGAAATCCCATGAAAAATGTTCACGTTCTTGAAAAATTCAGTATCCTGAAGTACTCGTGCCTGCTTGAAAGATTGGCAAGAGTCTAGGGAAATAATTTTTCTAAGTCTAATTTACCGTTAACGATCTGCTGATGACCTGAGCCAAACCATTTAGTGATTCATTCACAACATCCAGTTTGGGCTCGTCTTCGTCCAGTCCTACAGGTACTTTACACCCGATCGTTAGCTGCTTTTAGGTTTCGATCGAGAGAATTTAGATTCCATTATTTGCAATCACACTGACCTAATTTATCGCGAACTAATGTTGATGCGAAGGCACTCAACCGCGAAGGGATTCAACACAGGAGGAGGACCATGGCCCGCAGCACTGATTTTGCACAGGAATACCAACAGGCTGAAAAAGCCTACATGCAGGGGCGCTATGAGGCGGCAGCCGAAGTTGTCGATCGCTTAGTCGGAGAGCATCCCCAAGATCCCAGTGCACAACTGCTGCGGGGACATATTTACTATGGTTTGCAGCGGTATGACGTTGCCCAGGAACAGTATCTGAAAGTCCTAGACCTAACCCAGGATGCCGAGTTTGTCGATTATGCCAACAGTGGCTTGACCCAAGCCAGACAGTCTGCTGCGGAAACAGGGATGAGCGGAGTGGGGATCGAGACCGGGGCACTGAATGGCTCAATGGCCTATGGCACGGCTTGGCAGGACAATGATGCTCTGGATTCGTTCATGCTGGCTGACATAGACTTTGAAGACGATAATTCGGCAGGATTCACGATAGACGCCTCCATTCAGCCGTCGGTCCCTCCCACGACGCCGCCAGCAATGACCAATATCATGGATGACCTCGGTGTGGTAGATGAGACTACCCCAGCTAAGGCACCCGAGTTTGGGAGCGATCCGTTCGCCGCTTTTCAGGCTTCGCCACCAGCTTCGGGAAATCCTTTTGGAGGGGATGATGGATTTATGGATCTCTCCTGGCAAGGCGGTGACCAAGATGCTAATGTATTCACTGATTTTAATGATGTCTTTGCCGTAGACGCGGGATTGAGTTCTGGCGGAGTAGCGGGTGGATTAGCTAGGGGATTGAATGCCGATCGCGGAGAAGATACCTCTTCCCAGGGTCCCAACTCCAGCGTCAGTCACGGGATTCCTCCAGCGTTTCCGACCGGGAACGCCCCCTTCCAGGAAACGAACGATCGATGGGGCAATGACGAGCCAGTTGAAGACACCATGTTCATGTCTGGGAATGACTTTGCAACGGGTGGCATGCCAGACTTTATGGTTTCTCCGACTCCGCAGTCCAGTTCCTCTTCTGCATTCACCTCGCCTCCTGAAGCGAATGCTGGGGCATTGGGCCGAGGCAATGCAATGGATTTTATTGATGATTTTGATGAATTCGATGACTTGGGCAACTTGGCGGATTTCGATATGTCGGAAGATTCGGCTGGATTTACCAGTCCTTCTGTGGGAGGCTCTTTTGCGATGGCAGGCGGTGCGGCGGCGATCGGGTCCGCAGGATTTGCCGCAAATTCTATGAACGAGCGAAAGAGCGATCGGCTAGATTCTGGCTTTACGCCCAGTTCTATTCCCGACGATGATCTGTTTAGCATTTCGGGTGGTGCCAATGAGACCCTGCCCACCTTCACCCAAACGGAGCCTCAGCGGCTAGACAGTACGCCCACGGTGGAGCAAGGTCCCCTTGCACCCTTGGAAAATGCGCCCTTTGCTGGCAAGCAGTTAATGGTGGCTTTGGCGGCAGGTATGGCCTCGGCTTTGGCAGTCGGTGTCGTAAGTTTCCTGACGGCCAATGCGGTGAATCTCAACGCTAGCACCGCTGCTGAAAAAGAAGTGCAGGAAAAAGTGGTGGGTCGTCTCCGGAGCAGTAGTCTGTGGATGGCTTTGGCGGGGATGATTGGCGGCGGGGGTGCAGCCTACGGAGTGGGTCAACTAGCAGCCCGCCATATGAGACGATCGACCGCAGACTTGAAAAAGCAGTTTGATGCGGTTTGTGGCGGGAATCTCAATGTCCGATCGACGGTCTATGCCGAAGATGAATTGGGCGAACTCTCTGCTGGATTTAACCAAATGGCCCGCGTCATCTTGGCCACGACCAGTGAAGCGCAGCGCAAAGCAGAAGAGCAAGAGCAGGCCAAAGAAGATTTGCAGCGTCAGGTGATTCGTCTTCTGGACGATGTGGAAGGCGCGGCCCGAGGTGACTTAACAGTGCAAGCCGAAGTCACCGCTGACGTGTTGGGAGCCGTTGCAGATTCCTTTAACTTGACCATTCAAAACCTGCGGGAAATTGTCCAACAGGTAAAACTTGCCACTCGTCAGGTGAGTAAAGGATCCACCGAAAATGAAATGTTTGCCCGTGGCCTGTCTTCCGATGCCTTGCGCCAAGCTGAAGAGCTGGCCGTCACCTTGAATTCAGTCCAAATGATGACCGAATCGATTCATCGGGTGGCCGACAGCGCCCGTGAAGCCGAGGAAGTAGCACAACAGGCGACTGCGACCGCTCAGAAGGGCGGAGAAGCGGTAGAGCGGACTGTTGCAGGTATTTTGGAGATTCGCGAAACAGTGGCAGAAACCACTCGAAAAGTGAAACGTCTGGCGGAGTCGTCCCAAGAGATTTCCAAAATCGTCGCGTTGATTTCGCAGATTGCCTCTCGGACCAACTTGCTGGCCCTAAACGCCAGTATTGAGGCGGCTCGGGCTGGGGAAGCGGGTCGGGGATTTGCCATTGTGGCCGATGAAGTTCGACAGCTAGCCGATCGGGCTGCCAAAGCTTCGAAGGAAATTGAACAAATCGTCTTGCAGATTCAAAGTGAGACGGGTTCTGTGATGACCGCGATGGAAGAGGGCACCCAGCAGGTCATCGAAGGGACTAGGCTGGCCGAGCAGGCTAAACGATCGCTCGACGATATCATTCAAGTGTCAAATCGAATTAACACTTTGGTTCAATCGATTACCTCTGACACCGTTGAACAGACTGAGACCTCCCGTGCCGTCGCGCAGGTCATGCAGTCCGTCGAGTTGACGGCGCAAGAAACCTCCCAAGAAGCTCAGCGAGTGTCTGCTTCCCTCCAAAACTTGGTGGGCGTTGCTCGTGACTTGCTCACGTCTGTGGAGCGTTTCCGGGTGGATGCGGTCGATCGGAATTAATTTTCCCTTCTACGATCGATCGGGTTTGGGATGACTAAAAGCTTGGCCCTCAAAGAAACAAAGGTGTAAAGCTTTACAAAGATATCGCGACTCAAACGGGTCCTGATTTAATCTTTTCTTCCGTTTGGAAGAGTTTGCGATACAACAGAGGTAGATTTGGGCCATTCGTCTTAGCCTGCATGTCAAAAGTGTTGAATGTGATTAATAGACAGGGATAAACCTATGCAGCCGGAACAACAGCAGCGAATCATGGGCTACTTTATTGAGGAGGCAAAGGACCACCTCAATACGATTGAGCAGGCGTTGCTGAATCTGCAAGGGACCCTTGATGATTCTGAACTTGCCAATGAGGTATTCCGAGCGGCCCACTCGGTCAAGGGCGGAGCCGCAATGTTGGGTCTAACGGGTATCCAGCAAACCTCCCACCAGCTTGAGGATTATTTTAAAATCCTTAAAGAAACACCTAGCATTCGCGTAGACCAAAAGCTGGAGACCCTTCTGCTTCGCGTTTTTGACACTTTGAGTAGTCTTTTAGAGCAGTTGCAGACTCCGTTTGGCCTCACTGAAGAAGTGTCCGAGTCTGCCCTGCGAGAGGCGAATCCTGTCTTCGCTGAAGTTGAACAACACCTCAAGCATCTCATGGGTTCCGCAGGATCATCGGCAACGCCTGCTTCGACGGCTTCACGATCGATGGTCTTCCAAGAGCAAGTTCCAGCCAAGCTGCGTGAGCTGCTTGATCTGTTTAAGCAGGTCGATGCTAAGCCAGCCCTGCGCCAAAGTCTCCAAAGTGTTTGTGCAGACCTGCGTAATTTTGGCACAGTATTTACCTTGCCTCACTGGACCATGTTGATTGACCTGGTGACACGAGCGGTACTGCACCCGGAGAACTCGGGACGGACGCTAGCGGTTACGGTTTTGAAAGATCTCAAAGAGGCTCAAAATCAGGTGCTCTCAGATCAAGATAATGCGATTCAAGCCAGCGATGCTTTGATGGCGATCGTGCCTTTAGTGGCTGAATCTGATGATATCTTCGATTTGGAGGGTGGAACCGCCGAGGATGACTTTGCCAGTCTATTTGATGGAGATGATTTGGGTCTGGATGGTGGGCTTGACCTGGAAATGGGAGAAAGTGATTCGGGTAGTTTTGACCTCTTTGCGGAAGATTCCCTTGGGGAAGACTTGGATGATCTTCTGGGAAGTGACTTATTGAACCTGGACGAGGCAGTTGCCCCTAGTTCGGATCAAGAGACCTTAGAGACTTTAGAGACGCTAGATGATTTCGAAGGGCTAGGGGATCTTGATGATTTGGATTTTGGTGATTTGCAGACGGGTGACTTAGGACTGGAAATATTTGAGGCTGAGCAAACGGCACTAGAAAGCACGACGCAAGAAATCTCTACTTCTCGGTCTTTCGATGATTTGATGTTGCTAGAAGATTCGGGTCCTGAGATGGGCTTGGCTGAGTTAAACAGTCTGGCAGACTTATTCGAGGGTGAAGTGCCTGATTTGTCTTCTACTTGGCAAGAGGAAGAAAACATTGAAGATGCAGGGGCTTCTCTAGATGACTTCCAGGTTGAGACGCCGCCTCGTCTGGCGATCGATCGGGATCTAGCGATCGATGTGATGTCAGATGATGCCCTGGACGATCTGTTTAGTGATGACTTGCTTGGGGCATTGCCGCTCACGGTCCCGGCTGCAACGAGTGGCGATTTAGGAGATGACTTAGGGCTTGACTTCTTAGATCAATCTTCCGATGATGACTTGGGTTTAGGGCCTTTAGACTTGGGAGATTTGCCTCAAGGAATGACGTTTGAGGATGATCCTTCCTCAGATTTTAGTGATTTAGGTGAGCTGTTTGGGCAGTTAGATGAGGCGGATTTGCCTTTTGACCCGTCTTTAGATGCCGCTAGGGAACCGATCGTTGAGACCCCGATCGAAGGCTTAGATTTAGACGATGAAAATGATAGCTTTAGCGACCTATTTAACGCAGAACCTTCTAATCTTGATTCTTCCCGTGATAACGACCTAGCTGGAATGGAAGATCTATTTGGTTCTGATAGTTTTGCGGAAGCTGGACTGATCGAATCTGACCTAGATGACTTGTCCTTCGATGCCATGGATTTAGGGACTGACTTTAATTTAGCTTCGCCGCTGGATGATGTTTTTGGGGAAGCGGCAGACGAGGCGCTTAACGCTGCGGTGATGACGGATGGGGATTTTTCAGAAGACAGTCTGACTCTTTTGGATTTGACGGATCCTGATGCGGAAAGCAATATTTTCTTAAGCATGGACGAGCCGCTATTGCTTGATGAATTAGAGAACGAGACGGAAATGCAGTTTGATCCCAATCTGAACTTTGGTTCGATCGACGATCCTGATAATGATTGGACGCTGCCGGGGAGTGAATTAGATCATTTGATGGAATCTGAATTGATTTTGGACGAGTCTTCTGATGGGGATCTAGATTTTGGAGATTTTGATCTGGGAGCGGGTGGCTCAGAGCCTGCGCAGTCGTTTGATATCTGGGATGACGTTCCGGAGGACTCATCTGGAAACAACCTGGATGCTCTTCTAGGTGTGGCTACGATCGGGGTCGGGGGCATTGGGGCGTTAGGGATCGCAAAAGCTATGCAATCTCCTGCCGCTGAATCCAGCGACTCACAGCGTGTCGTTACGGATGACATGGGGCTTGTAGAGCTTGAAGGCCTGAGTTCCGATGATTTAAATCTGTCGTCTGATCTGGATTTGATGGACTTGGATAATCTGGGCTTTGATAATCTGGGCTTTGATGAAGCTGACTTGGGTGGAAGTATAGATGAAATGGATTCGATGGGCCTAGATGATATGGCCTTCGATACCGATTCTGACGAGAGTGGTGACCTCCTTCAAGCTGACCTAGGTGGTGAGTTTGATAGTCTTGATGACTTACTGGGAGATAGTTTTGATGCGGCATCCGATGAACCACTGGATCACTTGACAGATAATTTCACAGATGATCTCTTGGTCGATGGTTCAGATAGTTCATTCTCTGACCTAGATAATCTGTTGTCTTTTGATTCAGGATCTCCTTCTGGCTTAGACTTCGCAGGAGCGGCGATCGGCACCGGGTTAGTGGCTGGCGTCGCTGCCAATGCCTTGCAAAATGCACCGTCGGGTTCTCAAGTAATGGATGATCCGGAATTTGACGATCTCGAAAGACTCCTAGAAGACCGAGATTCCGGCAATTTGGCGGCTCCTACTGCCGGAATTACCCGATCGGCAGCCATTCAAAATCGTCGTCCCCCCGCCCGTGCTAATAAAGGCTTCGGGGAACAGACCATGCGGGTTCCAGTCAAGCATCTGGATAACCTGAGTAACTTGGTCGGGGAACTCGTCGTCAATCGCAACAGCCTAGAGCAAGACCAAGAGCGGATGCGTCAATCCCTCGACAATCTCCTCTATCAGGTGCAGCAACTGAGCGACGTGGGCCAGCGAATGCAAGACCTGTACGAACGATCGCTCCTAGAAAGTTCTCTCCTAGCCAGTCGTCAGAGTTATCGCATGGCGAGTAGCTTGCCCCGTGCGATGGTCGAAGTCGAAAAAACGAACGACGTTGAATATGATCCCCTTGAAATGGATCGATTTACGGGATTCCATTCTCTCTCTCAAGAGATGATCGAATTGATTGTTCGAGTTCGAGAATCCGCGTCAGACATCGAATTCATTGTGGACGAAACGGATCAAGTCACTCGCATGTTCCGTCAAGTGACGACCCAGCTCCAGGAAGGCTTGACCCGATCGCGCATGGTGCCCTTTGCCCAGACCGCCGATCGAATGCCAAGAGCGGTGCGTGACATTGCGATGAAGTGTGGCAAACAAGCTGAACTGGTGGTAGAAGGCCGCGAGACGCCGATCGACAAAATGCTACTGGAGCATCTCTACGATCCCATGACTCACTTGGTCAATAACGCGATTACCCACGGGATTGAAACCCCGGACGATCGGCGTCGTGCAGGCAAATCTGATGTGGGCCGGATCACCATTCGCGCCTTCTATCAAGGAAACCAGACGGTCATCTCTGTTTCTGACGATGGGGCTGGAATTGATATTGAATATGTCAAGCAAAAGGCAATTCAAAAGGGACTGATTAGTTCCGCCGAAGCCCAGACCATGGGACGGCTGGATGTGTATGATTTGCTCTTCCATCCTGGCTTCTCGACTCGTGACCAAGCGGATGACTTCGCAGGCCGGGGCGTGGGCATGGACGTGGTTCGCACTAGCTTGAGTGAGATTCGTGGGTCGGTGACGACGGATTCGACCCTTAATCGCGGGACGACGTTTACCATTCGTTTGCCGTTGACTTTGAGTATTTCCAAGGCGCTGTGCTGTGTGAGCGATCGTGCCCGCATTGCCTTCCCGATGGATGGGGTCGAAGATATGCTAGACATGCCCAAGGATCGCCTCTTGACCAATGCCGAGGGTGAGCCTTGCATTCGATGGCGCGATACGGAATTAGTGTTGCGACCTTTGACCGAACTGCTCGCCCACAATCGTCACCTCGGACGCGGGAACGTCTACGGCGGCAACCAAGAAGAAGACATGATTTCGGTCGTAGTCCTGCGGAGTGCTGGAAACTATCTGGCGCTACAAGTGGATCAGGTGATTGGGGAACAAGAAATCGTGATTAAGCAGCTTGAAGGCCCCGTGCCAAAACCTGTGGGAATCGCTGGGGCCACGGTCCTTGGGGATGGTCGGATTATGCCGATCGCCGATGTCTTGGAACTAATCGACCTTTCCATGGGCCGCATCCGTCGAGACGCGGGCAGCATGTGGGAGCAAAATCAGCCTCCAGTTAAGGAAGTTCAAGCCGCCAAGGTCGAGCCGATGGTCCTCATTGTGGACGACTCGATTACGGTTCGCGAACTGCTATCTATGACGTTCAACAAGGTCGGATATCGGGTTGAGCAAGCCCGCGATGGTCAGGAAGCCTGGGAAAAACTCCGCGCCGGACTGCCTTGCAACATTGTTTTCTGTGACATCGAAATGCCTCGCATGGACGGTCTCGAACTGCTATCGCGCATTCAAAAGGATCCCATCCTCAAGGCGTTACCGATCGCAATGCTAACGTCGCGCGGTGCCGATCGTCATCGTCAGATGGCTTCCTCATTAGGTGCTAGCGGTTACTTCACTAAACCTTATCTCGAAGAAGCGCTGTTAGATGCTGCGGCTCGAATGCTGAAGGGCGAGGTGTTGTTGACGGGCGATCGTGAATAACGAGTGTTCTATTTTCAAAGTTCAAACCTAAAAAAGCGGGCTTCCGATCGGGAGGCCCGCTTTTTGGTTTAAGTAAATCGTTTCAGCGTGATTAAATGTTTACTTCGCCCAACCATCATCGGCTTTAGAGATAACGTAGGAAGCTACATTTTCGATTTGTTCAGCCGTGAGCTTGCTGCCGAAAGCGGGCATCGCACCTTTGCCACCT
>JANMIS010000996.1:0-3509 GCA_031375925.1 Synechococcales cyanobacterium OTE_70_concoct_197_sub | reverse complement strand
AACTTGGCCCGAACACCAACAACTCACCACGCAAGCGATCGCAACATAAACTCCCGACTCGATCCCAAATAGCTCAATTCCCATTAATGTCGCTGGAATGGGTTTTGTTGCGGTCTTTGGGGGCGCAGCCAAGACTCCGATCGCAGCGACATTAATGGGAATTGAGCTATTTGGTATCGAGTCGGGAGTTTATGTTGCGATCGCTTGCGTGGTGAGTTGTTGGTGTTCGGGCCAAGTTGGAATTTATGGTTCTTACGCTAAAACCGAACTAAAACCGTAGTAGACTGATAAGCCTAAAAATGAATGGAGTTATCATGGGTCTGTCAAGAACGGCGGCGGTTTCTCGGAAGACGGGCGAAACTAATGTGTCGGTGACGATCGGTTTAGATGGAACCGGGCAATGTAAGGTGAATACGGGAATTCCATTTCTCGACCATATGCTGCACCAAATCGCATCCCATGGGTTATTTGATTTAGAGATTGAGGCGACGGGGGATATTCATATTGATGATCACCATACCAATGAAGATGTGGGAATTACTTTAGGAATGGCGCTGGCAAAAGCATTGGGCGATCGTAAGGGGATTGTACGCTTTGGTCATTTTATTGCGCCGTTAGATGAGTCATTAGTTCAAGTTGCATTAGATTTTTCAGGTCGTCCTCATTTAAGCTACGGATTACAAATTCCGACGCAGCGCGTCGGGACTTACGATACGCAATTGGTGCGAGAGTTTTTTGTGGCAATTATTAATCATGCGCAAATGACACTGCATATTCGTCAACTGGATGGCATTAATTCCCATCATATTATTGAAGCTACTTTTAAAGCCTTTGCTCGCGCAATGCGAATGGCGACAGAAGTAGATATGCGCCGTGCCCATGAAATTCCGAGTTCTAAGGGTGTGTTGTAATGACTGAGGAGTTGGAGCAGGTAATGCCCGAGTTTGTCCATACTCCGGTGCTGTATCGGGAGGTGGTGGAGCAATTGCAGGTGCGATCGGGTGGGCTATATCTAGATCTTACTTTGGGCGGTGGTGGCCATAGTCGTTTGATTTTGGAAGCGGCGACAGATGTGAAATTGGTGGGAATTGATCAAGATGAAATGGCGATCGTAGCGGCCACGCAACATTTAGAAAGCTTTGCGTCTCAAGTCACAATTCGGCGTACTAATTTTGCAAAATTTAATCCTGGTAAAGTTCGGTTTGATGGGATTTTGGCGGATTTAGGGGTGAGTTCGGCGCAGTTTGATATTGCCGATCGGGGGTTTAGTTTTCGCAATGCTGCGCCTTTGGATATGCGAATGGATCAGAGCCAAGATCTCGATGCAGCGGAGATTATTAATACTTGGGATGAGCAGGAATTAGCGAACATTTTTTATCAATATGGTGAGGAGCGTCTGTCTCGGCGCATTGCGAAGCAAATTGTGGAGCAGCGCCCTTTTGAGACGACGACGGGGCTGGCTTATACTGTTGCAGGCTGCTTTCCATCTGCTGCTCGGCGCGGACGCATTCATCCTGCAACGCGGGTGTTTCAGGCGTTACGCATTGCGGTGAACCGGGAGCTGGAGGTATTGGAGACGATGCTGGAGAAAGCGCCCCTTTGGTTAAATCAAGGCGGTCGCATTACAGTGATTAGTTTTCATAGTTTAGAAGATCGGATTGTTAAACATCGTTTGCGAGAGTCGGAAGATCTGCGGGTGTTAACGAAGAAACCAATCTTGCCCCAAGATGATGAAGTGGAAATTAATTTTCGATCGCGATCGGCGAAGCTGCGGGTTGCAGAACGGAAGATTTTAGAATCATGAATCCAAACCGATCGCCGTTCCCTTCACCACAATGCCACCCATCGTAGGAATTTCAACGGTTAATTGACTAGGCCGTCCGATCGCCGCACCCTGCTCAATTAAAAGCGTCGCAGGAGTCGGGACCTGTCCCATAAATCGTAAATACCCCCCCAATGCAGCAGCAGCGGAACCTGTCGCCGGATCTTCAATCACCCCGCCCACCGGAAAGGGATTACGAGAATGAAATCGGGTTTCAGTTTCGCGCCAAATTAATTGCAAAGTCAGTAATTCATGCGAAATCATAAATGCTTTAAGCCGATCGAAATCATAGTGCAAGTTTGCCAAACGATCGGACTCTCGCACAGCAATAACCAAATGCCAAGATCCTGCGTAGGCAAAAATAGGCGGCAATTGCATATCTAATTCATCCCATTGCCAATTCAATGCGGCTAAAGCTTCAGTAACAATGGCAGAATCAATTGATCGCTGCTGCGGCTCTACCGAAGTCAATGCCGCAGACCAATGCCCTGATTCTAATTGCTCAACCTGCACCGGAACCATTCCCACTGCTGTTGATAATTCATAGGTTCCTGCGCCCTGAGTTTGGCCCAAGAGAACGCCTGTCGCGATCGTGGCATGGCCACAGAAGGGCACTTCTCCCTCAGGGCTAAAGTACCGAATGGTTCGCCTCAAGCCTATCTCAGGCATTACAAAGGCCGTCTCTGAAAACCCAATTTCGGCAGCGATCGATTGCATCATCTCTGCATCCGGCAACCGATCGCCCACCCATACTCCCGCTGGATTTCCCCCTGTGGGATCTGTTGTAAAAGCACAAAGACGAGCGATCGTCATAGCTAATGCCCCATTCAAAATATAATTGCAAGTCTAATGTCTCAGTTGTCTCAGTATTGTAAATGAGGGCGTTGCTGATATGAGGTATGGGCAAATCAACCCGCAAATTTAAATCCCAGATTTCGCTAAGGTTGTAGAAATTCTACCGTCAACCGACATGCCTTAATTCAGCAACGCCGAAATTTTGACAAAAAAAGACGATCGTTTCAGCATTAGCCGATCGATCGCCCTCATTAGCATCTAAATCCTTAAACAATCAAAACTTGTCTGAACGGTCAGACGTTAGAACAATTAAGTCCCAGAGTTCCAAGAATTGGTGTAAGCAATTTGGTCTTCGGTCAAGGTATCGATCGAGAAGCCCATTGCTGCAAGCTTCAGACGAGCGATGTCTTGGTCGAGATTCTTCGGTACAGAGTACACACCAGCGGAAAGCTTACCTTGGTTCAGAACCAAGAACTCAGCCGACAACGCTTGGTTAGCAAAGCTCATGTCCATCACAGCACTAGGATGGCCCTCAGCCGCTGCTAGGTTGACGAGGCGACCTTCACCGATGACGATGACGGACTTGCCATTTTTCAAGCTGTACTCTTCAGTGAAGTTACGAACGGTCTTAACGTCCTTAGACTTACCCTTGAGAGATTCAAGATCAATTTCGATGTCGAAGTGACCGGAGTTGCATACCATTGCGCCATCTTTCATGACATCAAAGTGATTGCTGCGAATGACGTGCTTGTTTCCGGTGACGGTGATGAAGATATCGCCGACTTTAGCAGCATCGTCCATGGCCATCACTTGGAAACCATCCATCACAGCTTCGATCGCTGCAACAGGGTTGATTTCGGTGACAATCACATTTGCACCCAAACCGCGCGCA
>JANMIS010000952.1:0-3646 GCA_031375925.1 Synechococcales cyanobacterium OTE_70_concoct_197_sub | reverse complement strand
TCTGGCGACAACCCCCAAACCGTCGCGGCTCTAGCTCGTCAAGCGGGGTTGTCCGTCGATGGCGATCTTCAAGTCGTGTCCGGCCTAGAACTGGCCAAAATGTCCCCTGCTGAGTTTGATCAAGCGGCCAAAAATGCCACCGTCTTCGGGCGTATCACGCCAGAACAAAAGGCCGCATTGGTCAAATCATTACGCGCACAGCAGCGCTACGTGGCGATGATCGGCGATGGGGTTAACGATGTCCTGTCGCTCAAGCAGGCCAATCTCGGCATTGCCATGGAAAGCGGCAGTAAAGCCACCCGATCGGTTGCGGACATTGTGTTGCTCAAAGATTCCTTTGCATCCTTGCCCCATGCGCTCCTTGAAGGCCAACGCATTCAAAACGGGATTCGAGACTCTTTGGCATTGTTTTTAGTGCGGGCGGGCTGTGTGACGATGTTGATTTTTTCGGTTGCTATGGTCACCGATAGCTTCCCGATTTTAAATAAACAAAGTGCGATGTTAGCGCTCTATGGCGTGGGACTAACCACTGCGATGTTTCCCATTTGGGCTAGACCCGGAGCCGTTCCCAAAAATCGTAAAATTGTCCGATCGCTGCTTCATTTCGTAATTCCTGCCACAATCACTATGACGATCGTGGCCCTGTTCACCTATCTATTGTTCTTAATGAGAGCGATTATGGATCTGCCGCCTGGATTAGAAGCTAGTGAAGTGGATTATTCTCTTCCACGAACTGCATTGGTAACGGTATTAATCTTCTGTCATTTATTTCTACTTCCCTTTTTAAAACCCCCCACTCGGCATTGGGTGGCAGGTGCTCCTTTAAGCGGAGATTTGCGCTATTCAGCGATTGCTTTAATTATGGCAGGCGTGACGTTACTGTCACTGATGGTGCCGCTATTGAGAGATTTCTTTGAACTGGCGACGCTGAGCAGTCATGACATTCTATTTTTGATGGCGGTTGCGATCGAATGGGCATTTATTCAACGGGCACTGTGGCGAAGTCGATTTTTTGATAATTTCCTGGGCGTTGACCTGCGTTAAGACAGCCTAAGCTTGATCCTATTATTTTTACTGACGGCACTTCCCATGACCCCAACCTCTGAATCCAAGACCTTACCCGCTAGACCCAAGACAGAATGTGTTCATATTCTCGAAATGACGGCCATCAGTCTAGGAGCGATCGCTTTAATCGGAGCGGCCATCTTGGGACTCGTGAATAAACTCACCACCAATATGCATCAACCTAAACGAGCCGAGAAGATTGCTAGACATTTGATTGACTATCAGTTCCCAGACAGTTCACTTGGTCAAATGGGTCTGAGTATTGGTGCAGAGTCTTTCGCGATCGTGGCCGATCGCGCCCAGGATCCATCGCTGAGGCTTTTCGTTCAGGCATCTCCAGTGGACTGGGTAGAGCGAACGTCCACTCTAGTCAGGGAATATGCCCTAGGCGCAAGCTGGCAAGGGAGATGGGATGCCGTCACCGATGAAAATAAGAGCTTTCGCTATTGCAACCAAGTGGTCAATCTGGAGATCAGTCGTGGATTTTGGGCGATCGATGACAAGACGCCTGCGATCAATGCGATCGAGTACAACCTAGATGTCACGGTCAATGATTACGACCAAACCATCCGAATTCTGGCCACCGGACTGAATGCCGAAACCCGTGCTAAGCAGTTGCTCGATAGCATTCAATGTCGTCAAAAGGCCAAAAGGTAACCTACCTCAAAAATAACTACCGCAAACCAGGGAGATGTGTGATTTTTTTATTTACATTTGTTGCAAATTGTTGCGAAATCAGGTGTTGCGATAACCTTCTGACACATTTCTTGATATTAGGCCCTGTTGTTACTCAATTCCTGTAACTTAATTTTCATGGACTTGTTCTTAAACTATTAAGACTAATCTGATGGCTGCGATCGATTTAGATTGGATTAAATACCGTTAAACTAAACACTCATTTTTGATAACGACTGATTTTTTAGAAAACCTGAATCTCTTGAAGATTTCCCCATGAAAATTTTGGTTCTGACTTGGGAATTTCCACCTCGCATTGTTGGCGGGATTGCTCGACATGTTGCTGAGTTGTACCCAGAACTTCATCAACTGGGGCATGATATTCATCTTCTGACAGTGCAGTTTGGGGATGCTTTAGCGCAGGAGTGTGTCGATGGGATTGAGGTTCATCGCATTTCTGTGGGGGAAGGCCAAAACTTTCTTCAATGGATTGGGAAAATGAACGAAGCTCTCGGACAATATGGTGGAAATTTAATTTCAGAGCAGTTAGAGAGACCATTTGACTTAGTTCATGCCCATGATTGGCTAGTGGGAGATGCCGCGATCGCGCTCAAACATCGCTTTCAACTTCCCCTCATTTCAACCATTCATGCGACGGAGCAAGGTCGAAACAATGGTCTTTACACAGACCTTCAACGCTATGTCAATCAAAAGGAAACTTGGTTAATCTATGAATCTTGGCGCATTATTGTCTGTACTTATTACATGAAGCGTGAACTTCAGAGGGCTTTTCAGGCTCCAGCGGACAAGCTAGACGTGATTTTTAATGGCATTTACCCAGAAAAAAAACGGATTAATCCAGCGATCGATCGGGTCGCACTGCGGCGACGTTTTGCAGAAGATCACGAAAAGATTGTCTACTACGTTGGACGGATTACCTATGAAAAAGGGATTCGACAACTGCTAGATGCGGCACCCCAGGTGATTCAAGCTTTAGAGGGACAGGTGAAATTTGTATTGATTGGCGGCGGCAATACAGAGGCATTGCAGCAGCAGGCTATGAATTTAGGGATTTCCGATCGCTGTTTGTTTACGGGGTTTATGCCTGATGATGAACTCGATCAATTTCAAACCATTGCCAACTGTGCGGTGTTTCCTAGTTTGTATGAACCCTTTGGCATTGTGGCTTTAGAGAGCTTTGCGGCTCGGGTTCCGGTAGTGGTGTCAGATACGGGCGGAATGCCGGAGGTGGTGAGTCATGGGAAAACGGGCGTGGTGACTCAGGTAAATAATCCGGATTCGATCGCCTGGGGGATTTTGGAAATTCTCAGAAATCCCGACTATTCTCAGATGCTGGTCGAGAATGCCTATGCGGATCTTCAGGTCCGTTTCCGGTGGTCGCAGCTTGCGGTTCAGACTGCCGAAGTTTATGCCCGCGTGATTCAAGAACGATCGCAGGTCCAGTGGTAATCATGACAAAGTTCAAAATTCCTAGTTTTACGAATCCAGCCTTATTTGAACAGGCGATGACTCATCGCTCCTATGCCCATGAACAGGGAAAAGTAGGCAGTGATAATGAGCGCTTGGAGTTTTTAGGCGATTGTGTGTTGAATTTTGTAAGTGGTGATTTTTTGTATGAGTATTTCCCAGAAAAAGCGGAAGGCGAGTTAACGATGTTGAGAGCAGCGATGGTGAATGAGGCGCAGGTGGCAGCGTTTGCTCAAGCGATCGATCTCAGTCCCCATTTAAAACTCGGTAAAGGAGCTGAACGCGATCGGGCACGCGATCGTCCTAGTGTTTTGAGTAGTACTTTTGAGGCGTTGATTGGGGCGTACTATTTAGATTGTGATGGCGATGTTGAATCGATTCGGATCTATTTAGAACCCGTGTTTGAAGCGGTGATTCC
>JANMIS010000935.1:0-4057 GCA_031375925.1 Synechococcales cyanobacterium OTE_70_concoct_197_sub | reverse complement strand
TGAATTCCCGGATGTGCAGCTTTTGGACGCTGAAGAATGGGCAAAACCCTGCTTTCGGAAACAGGTCGCTTTTCGGGGCGTAGAGGATATTAAGGAGGCGATTACTTTTATTAATCAGCACAGTAGTGGCCATGCCGATGCGATCGTGACGGAATCCTATGGAGCGAGTCAGGAATTTGTGCAGCAGATTCGCAGTACGGCAGTTTTTCTTAATGCCACGGCTCGGTTTCAACGCTGTCAATTTACCGAGGGCGATGTGGTGTTGGGGACGACGGGGCGATCGGGCTTTGGGTCGATTCGAATGCAATCCCTGCTGATGCCGAAACGAGTAGTGTACGGTGGCGGTTAAGGAGAGAAGTTGTAATTAAGAATTGAGAGTTTTGAAATAAAAAGCTCCCTCAACATCAAGCGTGTCAAGGGAGCTTTTTAGTCCTGGGATAATTCTAGGATTTGCTGCTTTTCAGATTTGGAACCTGAATCTTGGTTGCCAATCCGAGCATCTTCAGCACCTTGATCACCATCCAAGTCATATCAAACTCCCACCACTGCAAGCCGTGACGTGCAGAGTATTGGAATGCATGATGATTGTTGTGCCAGCCTTCACCATAGGTCAAGAGTGCAACCCACCAGCAGTTGGTAGAGTTGTCACCAGACTCATGGGACTTGTAGCCAAACTTATGGGTGGCGCTGTTAACGAACCAAGTGCAGTGGTACACCATCACCAAGCGGGCGAAGATTCCCCAGAACACAAAGGACCAACCTAGGTTTCCTGTGGGCGTATTGAAACGGGTGCCGATCGCGTAGAGCAATACTCCTAAAGCCACCTGCATGGGGAAGAAGTAATTGTCAAAAAAGCGATAAACGGGGTCGCTTGCAATGTCTTTTGTGAATTTGGGCACCTCTTTCAAGGCAGGCACTTCATACAGCATCCAACCCGTATGGCTCCACCAGAAGCCCTTGGTTGAATCATGATGGTCGTTGTGCTGGTCAGAAAAGCGATGGTGATGACGATGTAAACCAATCCACCAAATGGGACCGCCCTGCATCGCCATCGTTCCGCAGAAAACGAAGAAATACTCTAACCACTTAGGCACTTGGAAGCTACGGTGCGCCACCAATCGATGCCAACCAAGAGTAATCCCAAGTCCGCCTGTAACCCAGTGCAAAACAAGCGCCAGTACGACGCCATTCCAGCTAAAGAAAGCTGGTAACAGCGCTGCCAATGCGCCGATGTGAAGCAGTCCGATTACCGCAGCAAAGTGCCACGAAATCCGAAGTTTATTTTCAGTTGCGATAGTCATTCCTGAAATCTCGTTAAGATGTTTAGCCTAATCTGCGCGACAATAAGCTCCGCGATCTTTTCATGCCATCACTTGATGGATCCGCAGTGCGTCAGCCATTACATGCAAAGGAACGGGACAATGAACAGTAGTACAGAACTGATTCAGCAGGCAGAGCAAGCATTGTTTAAGATTTTTTACGAAATCGATGCGCAGGTCAAGCATAATCTTCAGCGAGTTTTGACGGCTTTCCGCACTCATCGGGTTGGAACCCAGCATTTTGCAGGGGTTTCAGGCTATGGACATGGGGATCTAGGGCGGGAAATTTTAGATCAAGTTTTTGCGGATATCGTCGGGGCGGAGGCGGCAGCGGTCCGAGTTCAGTTTGTATCCGGGACCCATGCGATCGCCTCTTGTTTCTACGGGGTGCTACGACCGGGGGATGAGCTACTCTCTGTGGTGGGCGCGCCTTACGACACATTGGAGGAGGTGATCGGGACGAGAGGAACGGGACAAGGCTCATTGGCGGAGTTTGGGATTAGCTACCGTCAACTGGAATTAACTGCCGAGGGGAAAATAGATTGGGAGACGCTGAAAACCGCCGTCAGACCGGAAACTAAGATGGTGACGATTCAGCGATCGTGCGGTTATGCATGGCGATCGAGTTTATCTATTGCAGAAATTGAAGAAATTTGTGCGATTGTTCACCAGCAAAATCCCGATACGGTGTGCTTTGTGGATAATTGTTACGGAGAGTTTATTGAAACTCAGGAACCGACGATGGTGGGCGCAGACCTGATGGCCGGGTCTCTCATTAAAAATCCGGGAGGGACGATTGTGACGGCGGGCGGTTATGTGGCAGGTCGGGCAGATTTGGTCGAAAAGGCCTGCTGTCGTTTGACCGCTCCAGGCGTTGGGAGCCATGGCGGAGCAACCTTTGACCAAAACCGTCTGCTGTATCAAGGGCTATTTCTAGCACCCCAAATGGTCGGTGAAGCCATGAAAGGAAATCACCTGACAGCCTACGTCTTTGACAAGATCGGATATCCTGTCAATCCTTTGCCCTTTGCGCCCCGTCGGGACGTGATTCAGGCGATTAAGTTGGGAGATCCTAAAAAAGTAATCGCTTTTTGCAAAGCCATTCAGCAATGGTCGCCGATCGGTTCCTACCTCGAACCCGTTCCGGCGGAAATGCCGGGATACGAAAGCGAACTTGTGATGGCCGGGGGAACGTTCATTGATGGCAGCACCTCAGAGTTCTCCGCCGATGGTCCGCTGCGCGAACCCTACACCGTGTTCTGTCAAGGCGGGACTCATTGGACCCATGTATCGATCGCACTTCAAACGGCACTAGAGGGATTGGGAATGGAGAAGTGAGAATGTGGGAATTTGGAGAACATTCTTCATTCTCCACCCTCAATTTTCAAATGTATAACGTAGCGTCCCATCCGCGTGTGAGCGGACCAGAGTTCGTAGTCGAGGTGGAGTTCGTTGGGGAAGGATGGGTTGCGGAGTTCGATGGTGTGGGTGAAATTACGCAGTTGCAGTTGGTGGCTGTGGGCGCTTCCTGTTTCAAGGGAATTGATTGACGATTCTGACTGGACCCAGTAGCGATTGATCCCGGATTTTCCGGTTTCCCAAAAGTGACGGTAGCTAAGGTTGCCGTTACCTTGCATGGTCATGACGACGCGATCGGGTGATAGCTCCATCCAGATCAGCCGCATTTCATCGGGTTGCGAGATGCCAAAAATTGCTGGTTCACTAACGTGGGGTTCAGTGATCAGCAGATGGTAGCGGTCACGTTCGCGTTGGTAAAGGGTAGCGGTGGTTTCAATGGTGGACCAGACAGGCATGTCGGTGGAGGCCATAGACAGGGAGACAGCGCGGCGGAAGTGAGTGATCATCAGGAAATAAAGAATGAAGAACTGGAATGAAGGTTAGTTGATAGGATGATTGAGCAGTTAAGCCTTGATTGTGAATCTCGGTGAAATCCACTGAATACAATTTGCGTGTAAGTTGCGTATAAGTACTGTTTCGATCGTTAGTTTAGCGAAGCTCCTATGAATTCTTCCTCAGTCATTTCAGTGAATTCCGTCAGCGATCATCAGGATCTTGTGATTCAGGGCGATCGGGTCTCGGGGGGATTACGCGGAACGATCAAGATTCCAGGCGATAAGTCTGTGTCTCACCGATCGTTGATGCTGGGCGCGTTGGCAACGGGCGAAACGGTGATTCATGGCTTGCTTCTGGGGGAAGATCCCCGCAGTACGGCAGATTGTTTTAGAGCGATGGGTGCAGAGATTTCAGAACTCAATACTCAGGAAGTTCGGGTGAAGGGAATCGGCCTAGGAAATCTTCGGGAGCCAGAAGATGTCTTGAATACTGGGAATTCTGGGACGACGACGCGCTTGATGTTGGGAATTTTGGCATCTCATCCCGATCGCTTTTTCACGGTGACGGGCGATCATTCTATTCGATCGCGTCCGATGTCCCGCGTGGTCAAGCCGTTGCTACAAATGGGCGCACAGATTTGGGGACGGAAAGATGCGTCGCTAGCTCCGCTGGCGATTCAAGGTCAGCGGTTGAAAGGCATTGAATATCAGTCGCCGATCGCCTCGGCGCAAGTCAAATCCTGTGTGTTGCTAGCGGGATTGATGGCAGATGGCGAAACGACGGTGACGGAACCTGCGCTGTCGCGGGATCATAGTGAACGAATGTTGCGGGCTTTTGGGGCGACGGTGAAGGTGGATCCCGATCGCATTAGTGCCACGGTGGTC
>JANMIS010000923.1:0-2362 GCA_031375925.1 Synechococcales cyanobacterium OTE_70_concoct_197_sub | reverse complement strand
TTTTAGATTACGAGTAAAAATTCCGTAGGTGTAGATCAATGAAGAGGGAATGGCAACCATGGCGACTGTTTCAATGAAATTAGTCCAGCCATTGGGGTTTTCAAAGGGATGGGCGGAGTTAATCCCGAAGAAGCCGCCGCCATTCTCCCCTAACTGCTTAATGATTTCAAAATGTGCCACAGGCCCACGGGCGATTGTCTGTGCTGTACCATCTATGGTTTGGACTTGGAGTGCGCTAGCGATCGTCTCAGGTACGCCTGCTGCCAGTAGTAGCAATGCCCCAACAAATGAAATAGGCAGCAAAATTCGTGTAATAGATAACGTTAAATCTTGGTAAAAATTTCCCAGCGATCGGCCCGTGAGTCCCCGAATAAAAGCAATCCCTACCGCAAGCCCCGTCGCAGCTGATGTAAACATCAAAAAGCCCAGCGCAAAAACCTGAGAACCATAGCTGAGCGCGGTTTCACCGGAGTAATGCTGCTGGTCTGTATTTGTGAGAAATGATAATGTTGTATGAAGTGCGAGATCCCAACTGAAATGACTAACACCTGTTGGATTCAAGGGCAGAATGGGCTGTAAAATCAAGATTGTAAATACCGCAATACCCATGATGAGATTACTAATCAGCACCGATCGAATGTATTGCCAACCTGTCATATCAGGCATCGATCGCAAGCCGATTGCTTTGTAAATCAGGCAATCGAGTTTATTAAGCAGCGGATCTAGCCAAGTGTTTTCTTTAAGAAAGACGTTAGCGATATATCGACCCAGTAGGGGTGTAATCACAATGACAATAAGAAGCGTCAATGCAATTTGAAGCCAGCCCTGAAACATAAATTTGATCTCACATCAGCGACGAGATTTGATACCCATTCATCATCATCAAAAGGCCTGTTCTTGCCAAGATATAGAGAGATATAGATTTTAGTATGATCGTCGAAACCTGCTCTGTGCTTGATTTATCTAATATTTATAGATTTGTGTTTAGACCCAATCTAAACGCTGTAAGTGATCCATTACACCTTGAGATTATTTACAATAAACTGTAATTCAGACTTGAGGTAAGCAATATAATGACCAATTCTGCGATCGACTATGCAGCTCAGACTCCGTTACCAGATCAAACCTGGCGAAAACGGGATTTGTTCTTGATTATGATTTTGTTCCTTTGCATTGCGGTCCTTGATTTTTTCACGCCTCCCGAATATATTCTGGGATTCCTTTATCTGTGTCCTTTACTCCTTGCTAATCGACGATTGCCTCAACGGGTCATTCTGATCATGACGGGTGTGATAATATTTCTAATGATCTTGAATTTGCAATTTCCAAATACTACATTGACGACATTCCCTGCTATTGTAAATCGATTAATTGCCGCCCTTTCCATGATTGTTACTGCGGTCCTCAGCCTTCACAATACACGCTATGCAAAAGCAATTGCAAACCAGCAAGCAGACTTCGCAGCCCAATCACAACTCATCAGCCTGCGAGAAGACTTCGCCTCCACTCTTACCCATGACCTCAAGACTCCGCTACTCGGGGCGATCGCGACCTTAAATGCTTTTCTTGAAGGGCAGTTTGGCAGTATTTCACAGGTCCAAACTCAAGTGCTGGCCACTATGGAACGCAGCCACAAAACCAGTGTGCAACTGCTCGAAACCCTCTTAGATGTCTATCGCAACGATGCCGCTGGACTCGTGCTGCATTTAGAAACCATTGACCTGACAACGCTCGTTGAAGAAACTGCCAATCAGGTCGCAGGACTCGCCCACCATCGTCAAGTGCAAATTACGGTGTGGTATGGGGATTCGGAATTTCGTCGATCGCTCAAAATGCAGGCAGATGCACTTCAGCTTCAACGGGTGTTGATGAATTTATTGGTGAATGCAATTAATCATTCGAGTCGAGGCGATCGGGTTGAGGTGCGCCTGTCTTCGACCGGATCTCACCACAGCGTGCAAGTTCAAGATCAAGGCGCAGGGCTGAAGCCAGAAGTAATTGCTCAACTTTTTCAACGATTTTATCAAGGAAATAGCGATCGTCAAGCCAAAGGCACAGGACTCGGACTCTACCTAGCTCGGCAAATTATCACCGCACATCACGGTACAATTTGGGCAGAGCCATCATCAATCAAGGGAGCCGTTTTTGCATTTCAGCTTCCCATCTCTCAACCTTAGCGTTTCTCAACTGTATTATATGCGTTGTATTTTATGTCTAATGATGCACTCCGATTATTGTTAGTCGAAGATGATGAACTGTTTCGGTTAGGGTTGCGGGTGCGGCTACAGCAAGAAGCGCTCATTCAAGATGTCATCGAAGCTGAGGACGGTGAAACGGCGTTGACGATCGCATCCCGATCGCC
>JANMIS010000920.1:0-3213 GCA_031375925.1 Synechococcales cyanobacterium OTE_70_concoct_197_sub | reverse complement strand
CGAATTCCGGCGACCTTGGTGATTTCGGCGATCGTGTTTTCAGGAAGAGGATCGTCTACCGTCAGAACCATGACGGCATCTCCACGCACGATCTTGCGTCCGACTTGCATACTGGCGATGTTGACGTTCAAGTCGCCCAAGAGTGACCCAATGCGTCCAATGATTCCCGGCATGTCGCGGTGCAGGGTGAACAACATATATTTGCTGGGGGGGACGTTAACGGGAAACTCGTCTATTTCGATGATCCGCATTTCGTGATCGCCCAGCAATGCGCCACTGACGGAATGTTCTCCTAGAGAGCCTTTAGCCGTCAACATTAGCGACCCCGTGTAGTCCTTCACCGATTCATCGCGGGTTTCGATGACGTGGATGCCGCGCTCTTTGGCTTCGATGCTGGCGTTGACGAAGTTGACCCGTTCTTGCAGTGCGTGGGACAGCATTCCCTTCAGTGCGGCGATGACGATCGGTTGGCTTTGGTTACTCGCTAGTTCACCGCGCAGCGAGATATTCAACGATTCAATCCGGCCACCCGCCAGTTGGCTGACCATCGTACCCAAGGTCTCAGCCAGTTGCAGATAGGGTTTGAGGGCTTCGAGCACATCAGGCCGAAGTCCTGGAATATTCACAGCGCTGCGAGCGGGTTTGTCCAGCAATACATCACGGATTTGTTCTGCCACGTCGATCGCGACGTTGACCTGGGCTTCTTCGGTGGAAGCGCCCAGGTGCGGGGTTAGCACGAGGTTTTTGCCCACAGCTCTGAGCGTTGATTCGCCAAGGGGTTCGCTGTCGAAGACATCGATCGCGGCCCCTGCAATGCGTCCGCTGTTCACGGCTTCGGCTAGGGCGGCTTCGTCAATGATGCCACCCCGCGCACAGTTGATGATCCGTACGGTGGGCTTCATTTTGGCGATCGATGCGGCGTTGATCAGGTTCGCTGTTTCGGGGGTTTTTGGAATATGCAAGGTGATGTAGTCAGCATCCCGCAGCAGAGTGTCCATTTCGACCAGTTTGCAACCGATTTGCTCTGCTCGTTCCTTGGAGATGAAGGGGTCAAAGGCGATCAGGTTCATGCCCATAGCCTTGGCGACGGTGGCGACGTGGGTGCCGATTTTGCCAAGGCCCACGATTCCTAAGGTTTTTTTATAAACTTCCACACCCGTAAAGCTTTTACGATCCCATTTGCCTTCTTTCATGGAGGCATTTGCGGCAGGGATAAAGCGCGACACGGCCATCATCATCGCTAAGGTATGTTCAGCAGCGGCAATAGTGTTGCCTTCGGGAGAGTTAACGACGACGATGCCCTTACGAGTGGCCGCAGTCACGTCTACGTTGTCTACACCGACCCCCGCCCGTCCGATAATTTTAAGTTTTTTGCCACTTTCAATCACAGCAGCCGTTACGCGGGTCCCCGATCGGATCATCAGGGCGTCGTAGTCTCCAATGCAGGCGACGAGTTCGTCGGGGGATAGTCCGGTATTGACATCTACTTGTGCAACTTGGGAAAGAATATCAATCCCAACTTGATCGATCGGATCAGAAACGAGAACCTTCATCATAGCCAAGGGTTAAAAACGGGGTTTATATCAATAGGTAATAGTACGGTATTTAGGCGGGTCCGCTGGTAGAATCCCCTAGAAGTTTTTGGGATTTGGGGCGCTCTGGGGAAATGCGTCACTCAGGCTAAAATCAAAGGGTGTCAGAAAATTTACAGATTGAAACGCTTGGTCATATGTCGCTCGATGTTTCGGATTGCCTTTTTTCCTATGCAGCGCTATGCGACTGTCTTCAAAACCTTTCTTTCCAACGGGATGTGTCTCAGGTGGTGAGCTTAGCGTTTTCGGTGGAGGCGGTGGAGCCGTTGAGTTTGTTGCGCTCCTGGGCTGAGGGGCAGGGCTGTTATTTTTATTTTGAGAAGAGTGGAACTTCGGTGCTGGCGGTGGGTGAGGCGATGGCGCTAAAGGTGGAAGGTGCAGGGCGGTTTGAACGGGTGCGGGATTGGGTGCGGGGGGTGACGGAGCGGGTGTTGGTGAAGGGTGATACGTCAGTGCCGTTTTTTGGGCCGCATTTTTTCTGTGGATTTTCGTTTTTTGATCAGACTCAGGATGGGTTTGCGGCGGGGTCTGTTTTTTTGCCGCTGTGGCAGATTGCTCGGGTGGGCGATCGAGGTTCGGTGGTGGTGAATCGGGTGATGGATGAGGATTTTTCGGCGATCGCTTTGGCGGATGAGATTTGGAAAGCGTTGCAGGAGATTCAAGCGATCGGGGTTACATTTGAATCTCATCTAAATCCTAATCAATGCTTTCAAGCTTTCACGTCACCGAATCAATTCAAAACGTCTGTCCTGCGTGCCTTAGAAACCATTGAATCCTGCGAACTTCAAAAGATTGTTTTGGCGTTGTCCTATGAAGTGAAAGCTTCTGAAAATTTTGATGTAGTAACGTCGCTGCATAATTTACGGCAACTGTATACGGGCTGTTATATTTTTGCTTGTAATAACGATCGGGGAGAAACTTTCCTAGGTGCGAGTCCTGAACGATTGGTTCGAGTGCAGGATCGTCAATTAGAAGCGGATGCTCTGGCAGGTTCTGCACCGAGAGGAGAAACACCGGAGTCGGATCTTTATTTGGCACAACAGCTTTTACATAGTGAAAAGGATCGCCGCGAACATCAATTAGTGATTGATTTTATTGCACGAACGTTGATGAATTTAGGGATTAAATCAGAAATGCAAGATGTAACGCTGTTGCAATTGCTTAACATCCAGCATTTGCACACGCCGATTCATGCAGTGATTCCCCGATCGGTCCACATTTTAGATCTGGTTGCGGCATTGCATCCAACGCCTGCTGTGGCTGGAGTTCCAAGAGATCTTGCTTGCGCACACATTCAACAATTAGAGACCTTCGATAGGTCTCGCTATGCAGCTCCGATCGGCTGGATAGATGGCCATGGAAATGGAGAGTTTGCGGTGGGGATTCGATCGGCTATTGTGTGCGGCGATCGGGCACAGCTTTTTGCGGGGGCGGGGATTGTGAAGGGTTCTAATCCTGAGAAAGAACTGGCGGAGGTGCAGTTAAAGCTTCAGACGTTGCTGCGGGCGATCGGATGATTGTGTGCGGCGATCGGGTATTAAGCTGCCTCAACACTATCACTTAGATCAGCAACCACTGAAGTGATAATATCTTCACACACCCCTGTCGCTGAAGGCTTTCC
>JANMIS010000892.1:0-8024 GCA_031375925.1 Synechococcales cyanobacterium OTE_70_concoct_197_sub | reverse complement strand
ATCGACGCGATCCAACGAGAGAATGCGGTTTTCAAGGTTCAGACCGATCGCGTCGATAGAACTTCGACAGCCCTTTATTATGCAGGACATTTTCATCCTGTCAATCCCTAGATAGCATAAGCCCTAATTGGATTCACCCTTTTACTCCTCAACCCTTTACGGGTTTTCGCTATGAGCCTCGTAATTCATTGCGAGGCGGTCCACCGGGAAAACCACCTCCCTGGAAGAAGCCTCTTCCACCCCCCGCTACCATAGCCTCAGTTCACAAATCATCACACCCAAACCTAATCCAAACGCCCAAATCTTGAGAATATCTAATCATTCTCCACCCAAAGGAGTATCTCCGATTATCGTAACCACTAGGAGCCTACTCAGTAAAATTACTCAGAATCCTCACCCCGTCACACCCTATGACTCCCCCACCCCACTACCTCCTCCTTCTCGAAACTTCCGGCAACCAAAGCTTCATCTTCGCCACAAACAAACTCCGCGAAAACGTCGGCGCATCCGAAGCCACCTACCGCGCCTGTAGCCAATGGGTTCTCGAAGCCGTCCAAAAGATCACCCACAAAGCCCTCTGGAACGACAAACCCGAAACCCTAAAAGCAAACCTCTGTAACCCTGACCTGAACCCACCGATCGAAACCGACACAAACCCTGTCGAAATCCTCATCGCCGCATCCGGCAAAGCCATCCTCATCACCCGCACTCTCGACCATGCCAAAGACATCCTCAAAACCGTCACCCTCAGAGCCTTACGAGAAGCCCCCGGCCTAGACCTCTGCGGCGCGATCGAACCTTTCACATGGGACGCTCAAAACCTCCCCGACATCAGCCGCCAACTCCACAAAAAGTTTGAAGTCGTCCGATCGCTGCGCCCCAGCCCCGACCTGAGATTCTTGCGCCTTCCGATCGTCGAAGATTGCCGCACCAGTGGACTCCCCGCCGCTAAACTCGACCAAGACCCAGAAACCAAAACCCTCACTGTTCCCCGCTCCACCGTCAGCCTCACCAAACGCGAATGGGCAAAACAATCCCTCACCGATCGCCTCCCAAAACTCCTCTCCGGTCTCAGCAGCAAATTTGCAGCCTCAGCCGACAAACTTCTCGATCGTCAAGATGATTCCTCATGGATTGCGATCGTACACGCGGACGGCAACGGTCTAGGACAAATATTTATAAACTTAGAACAATACATCGGCGAACAAACCAACCGGAACTACATCAACACCTTTCGCACCTTCTCCCTCGACATCGACATCTGCACCCGCAACGCCTTCCTCCAAGCCATAACCGTCTTCCCAGTCAACGCAGACAACACAAAAATAACAGCACTTCCCATTATTCCTCTCGTCCTCGGCGGCGACGATCTCACCGTCGTCTGTGACGCAAAATATGCCTTAGCCTTTACCAAATCATTCCTCGAAGCCTTCGAGCAAGAAACCCAAAACACTCCCAGCATCAGCACGATCGCCGCCAAAGCATTCGGCATCCCCCAAGGCAAACTCTCCGCCTGCGCCGGAATCGCGATCGTCAAATCTCACTTCCCCTTCAGCACTGCCTACAAGCTCGCCGAACAACTCGCCAAATCCGCCAAAATCGTCAAACAAATTATAAAAAAAGGCGATCAAGTCATCCCCTGTTCTGCGATCGACTATCACGTCCTCTACGATACCAGCGGCACCAGCCTAGACGCTATCCATAACAAACTTACGATCGACAAAACCACCAGACTCTACAACCGTCCCTACATCATCAGCAACATCACAAGCGTCATGGAAACGATCGGTGAAAACAAACCGATTCATGATTGGCTAAGACTCCATCACTGGTCAGAACTCGATCGTCGCGTCACTGCCATCTTAAATAAACAATCAGACTTAAATCCTGATGCTGACGACGAACAAGACGATCGCCGCGCCCTCCCCAACAGCCAAATGCACAACCTCCGCGAAGCCCTCTTCCTCGGCAAAGCTGGAGCCAACGCCCAATACAACCTGATCCGCAAACGATATCTAAAACAACACATTGAAACGATCGCCGCCACAGACCAACCCCTTTCTCTGTTCTGGGACGATCCAAATCCCACAGCCGAAAAGCAACATTCCGTCACTGGATTACTAGACGCGATGGATGCCTCTGATTTTTGGCAATCACCCGCCTTGGACTGAAGTCGCAAGGCTAATAGCCAAAACCTGTTGAAACAGGTTGAAGAGAAGACTCCTAAAACTCTTCAGTCCGTTTCAACGGACTTACGCTATGAGCCTCGGAATGAATTCCGAGGTGGACAGACAACGAAGCCGAATGCCAGATCTTCGCACCCCACCCATTCCACCTAAACCCTAAACCGATCGCCAACATGATTACTGGAACCATCACCCTAAATATGCTCAGTGACTGGCACATCGGGTCCGGCACAGGTCGCCCCGGCAGCACCGATCGCCTCGTCCAACGCGATCGGCACAACCTCCCCTACATCCCCGCCAAAAGCCTCACTGGAATCTGGCGCGACGGCTGCGAACTCGTCGCCCAAGGACTGGATAACAACGAAGATTCGGGATCCTGGCAACAATGGGTCAACTTGATATTTGGCGAACAGCAACCCGAAGAAACCCGTAGCCGGACCCTAGACCAAACCCCACAAATCGCCCAACTCTCCGTCCGATCGGCCCACTTCCCCGAATCTCTCCAAGCCGCCTTCAACAACAAAGTCATGCTCCAAAACATGACCACCTTCGTCAAAGTCGGCGTAAAAATCAATCCCCACACCGGATCAGCCCTCAAAGACCACCTCCGCTTTGAAGAAATGACCCGCAGCAGCAGCGTCCTCATTGCCCCCTACAGCCTAAACACAGACAAGCTCACCCCCGAACAAGAGAAAATCGTAAAAGCACTCCTAACCGCCGGAGCCTCCATAGTCGATCGCCTCGGTGCTAAGCGACGACGCGGAGCAGGACGTTGTAAAATGACGGTCTCAGAATTACTAGATAGAGGCAAAGCGATCGACATTATCGCCAACACCAAAGGCACTGCGCCTGCCCTACCAAAAGAGACACCCGCCACTTCCCCTAAAGATACCCTTGCGATCGACACATCTCCTGACACAGGCTGGTGGCGCATCGAACTCGAAGCCAAAACCCAATCGCCCATCATCATCCACAAATGCACGATCGGCAACCACCAAGAAACCCAAGACCACATCCCCGGCACCTACTTCCTCCCAATCATTCTCCGAACTCTCAGCGAATATTTAGACACACGCCTCTCCAATGCACTAATTCACGGTGACATCATCATCGGCAACGCAAACCCGATCGTTAACGGAATCAGAGGAGAAGCCGTTCCCTTCGCAATTTTTGAACCTAAAGAGAAATCAGCAGTACCTAAAATTCAGCAACGAATCGGGGAAGAGGTATTAAAAGGATCAGATGGAAAGCAAATTAAGTCTATTCGTCAAGGATATGTATCACTTCAAGGTCAGACTCTACATCGCGCAAAAATAGATTCTGAGATTACTGCCCATAACACGATCGCCGATGCCAAACAACGTCCTACTGCTGATGTCGGCGGCATCTACACCTATGAAGCTATTCCCGCTGGACTCACCTTTCGTCTAGAAGTAAGAGTCCGTGACTATCTCACCCCAAAAATCGCCGTCAATCCACTAGAAAAATTCCTGAAAACTGAAATCTCTATCCAAATCGGCAGAACCAAAAAAGACGACTACGGCAACGTCAAACTCAAGCAACTCACCAGCGAGAAAATCCCCCAACCGAATCAACCTCAATCTCAAACAGATGAAACCCTTAATGTTTGGCTCCTATCCGATCTCCTGCTACGGGATTCGCGACTACGCCCGACAACAGATCCCCAGGTTCTAAGCAATGAATTAGCCACAAAACTGGGAGTCAACCTAACGTTACTAGAGTCACCGATCGAAGGACTCCCCATAATCGATCGCCTCGTTGCTTTTGCCCGATCGAGTCGCACCGAATCCTGGCAAACCAAATGGGGACTCCCACGTCCTAGCTTAGTCGGACTTAGCGCAGGAACAGTATTGCAATTTAAAGTGACAGGTACGATTCAAGCTAGTTCATTAAAGTCACTAGAAATCTCAGGGCTGGGTGAGCGCACTGCCGAGGGCTACGGACAACTATGTTTTAATTCAGGATTACTCAGTGGCTCCGAATTCACGCTAGCTCAAGAAGACTCAAACTCAAACTCAGCAACAAATCCTAACTGCATTTCCCAAGCTTCTCCCGAATATCCTTACGCTCAACTCATCGAACGGGAAACCTGGCGAGAAATGATTCGTCGAACTGCTGGAGCGATTGCTGCTGATCCCGATCGTATCCCACAACTCAAGCCACTAACAAACAACAAAAAATTAACACGCAGTAAGCTAGGAACCTTACGAACCTTAATTGATAGTTTAACTGGAACAAATGATGCTCCTCGAATCCGGGAAGTTCTGACTCACATGGCATCTAAAGAGAACTGGAACGGGGACACTATCACTATTGTTACTCAACTGGTCACAGCTCCAGATAAAGTTTGGGAATGCTACGGGGCCATGGGGCTTAACGTATCAGAGTACCGTCTGACAGACCAGCCCGAAGCCATTCTAAAGCAATCACTCTGGGCAGAGGCTGTCCGAATCCTCGTCGATGCCTGCATCCGCGCTCACAAACGTCAATCTGAAATCCAGCAGGAGAACGACCATGGCTAGACGCATCACCCAACGCCTCAAAATCACTGGAATCTTCACAGCAGAAACTCCCTTACATGTCGGTGGACTAGGCACGGACCCAACAGTAGACCTATCGCTAGCTGTGAACGGGCAGAGTCAAGAATATATTCCCGGTACTAGTCTCGCTGGCGCACTACGCAACTGGATGGAAGATTGCAATCTTTCACCGAGTATCATCGATTCAATTTGGGGTTTCCAGAGAGATGAGAATGGTCACGCAAGTTTTGTCATTCTTGAAGATGCGATCGTAACTTTGCCTATTGGAGCGATCGTGGAACTGCGAGATCACGTCGGCATCGATCGCATTTACGGTGCCGCCAGTGATAAGACCAAATTCGATCGGGCGATTCTGCCGAAGGGGACAACCTTTCCACTGGAGATGACGTTCGATTTAAGTCAAAACAATCCACAAGCCCTTGAGGCGGTTGAGCAACTCATTCACGCGATCAAAACTGACGGACTGCGCCTAGGGGGAGCGAAAACCCGAGGATTAGGACTGGTTAAGCTCACAGATATTACTTGGAAGAATTACAACTTTGGTACATTTAGCGGCATGATTGCGGCATTGAGAGGCAAGGGAAATAACCACAAGCCCACAGCACTCTCAACGTCTCCTCTTCTCCGCTTTAGCATCCATTGGAAACCGATCGGTGCGCTGATGGTTAAGTCTGGCCAAGATGGGGTTGCCGTTGATATTTTGCCGTTAGTCAGTCGAGCGGGTAATGAGACAACCTTTGTTTTGCCAGGGAGCGCCATTAAAGGTGCTCTCCGATCGCAAGCAGAACGAATTTTACGAACCGTTCTAAAACAGAAACAGCAACCGATCGGAAAACTCCAGAGTCAACTTGAAAGTAACGAACTAGAATTAACGCAGTGGCTATTTGGTAAATCAGGAACCGGAAGCTCATCCGACACTGTTGAATTTGGTCGTGGAGCATTATCGATTGATGATTGCTACTGTAAAAAACGAATGAAGCCCAATGCTTGGCAAGCGGTTGAGTATGCCGTTGACGATCGCACACAGCAAAATGCTGGAACGCTAAGAGGAACACTAGATGCAGCAACCCTGACAGAGACACAACAGGCATACCATGTAGCGATCGATCGCTGGACTGGAGGAGCGGCGGAACATATGCTCTACAGCGCATTGGAACCATTCGGTCTCGATTGGGAACCGATCGAACTCACGGTTAATCTTAATCGTATTGATGAAGCCAATCAGCCTGCTGTAAAGGCTTTACTAATCCTTATTCTGCGGGATATTGCCCAGGGAAGAATCCCGCTGGGTTACGGGGTGAATCGGGGTTATGGTTCGCTAGAGGTTGAGTCTGTCTCGTTGAAAGGAGCAGCACTAGAAGAGTTTGGTGGGGATGAGATCATCTTTGCATCGGATGGGTCGATGCTTGGAATTGATACTACTGAGCTTGGATATGCCTGGACCACTTGGTTAGAAACCACAAGAAAATCATTAGGAGTGACTGTATGACAACGCTACAAGGACGCAGCCAGAAAGAGATTTCACTCGTAGATGCGATCGAAAGTTGCAAAGATTGCTTTGGAACTGCGGTGGGATTATTCTATAGTCCTGAGTCTTGCTCTTTACTTCAAGTGATGGGAACTGAGGTGAGAGATTCAAGAAATTCTATTGTTAATCTCGATCGAGTTTTTGAAGCCAGGGTTTTTAATGAACATTATGAATTGCGTTGGCTGAACGATCGGGGTGGACAGGGAACGGCGGTATTGCTATCGGAGCAATCGATCGCTTCTTACTTAGAGACAGACATTCCCGCCATCACACCGATCGAGACCCAAAAACAAACCTATCTTCTGTGGGGCGAAGGATTCCCTGCAAAAAACCTAGAGGCTGGCTGGAGTCGGCTCGCGACTTCAAGGTTGGGGAAATTAGATGTGCCGATCGCAGGGGTGACTCAGCAAGGACAACGAGTTAGGTTAAAGGCGATCGAATATTTCCAATGTTTGGATGAGCTTTATGGCAATGTCGTTGTTGCAGAAGAGCGATTGACTGGGTTTCAAGTCGTCCGTTAGGTGATGAGCTTACCCGTTGAATTCGTTCCGTTTGTGATCCACCTTGGACTAAAGTCGCAAGGCTCATAGCTAAAACCCATTGAAATGGGTTAAAGAGCAGATTCTTCTGGTTCTTCAGTCCGTTTCAACGGACTTGGGCTATGAGCCTCGGAATTCATTCTGAGGTGGACAAGCAACGAAGCTGGGTAAATCTATTGTTGGAGATCTCCTTAGGCGTCCTTACCCGCAAATCAAAGTTTGAGTTTTATCTACAAATAACTGGAGAATTTTATGGTCTTTGCTAAAGCGTTGCAAAAAGCTGGACTCGCTTCCGAAACAAGTGAACAGGCTACTCAGGAGATTGGGCAACCTTCTTTTCATAATCCGTACAACTTTGTACCCGCGTTACCTCGTAGTGAAAGAGTGGTTGGAACAGAGTTGGGAGACCATGCTCCTGTTGGGCATCATGTTTATCTGAGTGATTATTGGACTGGAAGTATTTCAGTGACACTTAAAACAAAAACACCTTTACTTCTAAATGATGCGGCAAATCTCACTATTGAAAATGACCACAAAATATTTTCTGTTCGGCTGGGTGCTGATCAGCGTCCATACCTTGCCCCAACTTCGGTTAAGGGAATGCTGCGGTCTGCTTACGAGATAGTAACGAACTCACGACTTAGTATTTTCGCAGGGCATAATGATCGTCTAGCCTATCGTAATCCTCCATCACCTAGTGGAGGAAAAGATATCAATAAGCCCAAGCTTATCCCAGCGATCGTTATAAAATCAAAGTCAGATAACACTTTGCTTTTCAGGATTCTTCAGTATGAACAATTATCAAAGTATGGGTACTCCATCAAACTCCCTCGTTATCCTGCAAACCCTTTAAAGTACAGTAGTACTGGAAATCTGTTGCCAGAACATGGTGATAAAGTATGGGTTACGCATACTGTTAAGGGCGTTGCCGATCGGATCCATACTTGGACTAGAGAGCTTCCAAAAGAAGACGGAGACTGGAAAGTTGGCTGGGTTTGTGTGACGGGTAGAAATATCAACAACAAGAAATATGAGCGGGTATTTGTTGAGAGCAATAGCGATCGTGAGATTCCTGTTACTGATGAACACTGCAATTTCTGGAATCTATTAATTTGCAATTACAAGAAAGCAAATGAACGTGCTTTGAAAAAACGTGCTAAAAAGAATCAATCTTATGCAGATTATCTTGGAGAAAATGTGGGGGAGACAT
>JANMIS010000884.1:0-3343 GCA_031375925.1 Synechococcales cyanobacterium OTE_70_concoct_197_sub | reverse complement strand
CGCGCCAAGAGCCATCGATCGCCACCCGAGTCTGTCCCCCATCAGAAGAGCCATCTCCCCCAGGAAGTCCAGTCAAGGGCTGCTGCCACAAAACTTTCAACGTTCCAGGATCAACCATCGCAATGCCAAAGTCACCACTCACCACCAATCGATTGCCGCCGGGTGTAATGGCCATGTCGTCAATCCGATTGCCCAGGGTCGTTTCGATCGTGACTTTACCTGCATTATTTAGCCGCATCACCATTCCTGGCTGAGTGGCCGCCGTTCCGGGTGCTAACTGCCGCACCTGTCCCCTAGTTTGTAAATTCGCAAAATTCCCGGCAACGATCGGTTCCCCCGTCGTACTGAAGACCACTCCCCGAGCTTGGTCGTCACCATTGCCGCCAATGTAAGTCCCTGTGGTCAATGTATGATTTGTTTCAGCAACAAGAGGTGCTTTCACTTGCGCGATCGTGGGCTGCACCAATCCAAAACTTAAAGCTAAGACGGGTAAGACAACTTCTAGCTTAAACATAGGTGACATGAGTTTCATAAGTAAATATACAGTTGTGCTAGATCGTAAACAAACTCAGTATTACGTGAATTTCTCGATTTGGAAAGAGGCTCTCTACCTCTTTAAGCCGTCCGTCAATCTATCTAAAGAAATAAGTTGACGATGTGTAAAGCTAACTTGATAAAGTTCTGATATGGCTTGCGTACAATGACGTAGATTTTTTCAGTCAAGCCATGTATTTAGCACTGGGTTGAGGAGAAGTAACGAAAAGCTGAGGCAAGATAGAAGGATGTAGCCCAGTTTTATGGCGGTACCATGACTTTTGAAATGGCTCTTTCACCCACTCTCTCACCGATTCTTTCACTGACCCTTGGAAGTCTATTTTTTTATCTTGGGATGAAGATTGGACGCATGATGCTGTTGAAAGGGGCAACGGCCAATGACTTATTTCGTGGAAAGGAATGGATGGCGATCGGATTTATCGCCTTTTATCTTTTGCTACTCTTAATCGCCGTTAATTTACCGCAATATCAGAACTTCCCGTTGCAATGGCGCGTCTACGGAATGCAGGGTAGCTGGATTTTGATTCGGAGTTTATTTTTAGGGGCGATCGGCTGTGCGGTGATGATTGGGTGGCGAACGGCGCGGGTGCAGTTGGGCATGATTGCGGTAGTGGGGGCGATCGGATTATTTTGTTTTACCACAGTGGAAAACAGCTTTCTGTCACCCATTTACAAAGACCTCAGCAATAATCTCCAACCCAACCGCATTTTCAAACAAACTTCTTCTAGTAGCTGCGCACCTGCGGCCCTAGCAACCCTTCTACAGCGTTGGGGACTCAAGACCGCCACAGAGTCTAGCGTTGCCAAAGAAGCGGGCACCAGCATAATGGGAACAACAATGCCCCAAGTGATTCAGGCGGCGCAGTCCTTTGGTTTAACGGGATTAGAACTAAAGCCAAGCTGGGAACAAATGCAACGCATCAATCGCCCTGGAATCTTGGCCGTGTGGCAAATCACAGCAACCGGACGAAAACTTCCCCATGCGGTCGCGCTCATGGCCCTAGACGGGAAAAATGCGATCATCGCCGACCCGGCAACCGGTCGTTACGATTTGATGAGTCGGGCTGAATTTAAAGCCATTTGGCGGAATGAATACATTCCAATTTTCCGATCGACCGAAATTGCCTTTTCTGAGCAGCAGGCGATCGACTATTTCACAAAGCTCAAGTACGTGGGCACTTTCAAAGAGCGCGTCCAGACCTTTCAGACAGATATGGGTCTAAAACCGACAGGAAGCCTAGATTCGCAAACCACGCTGATGCTAACGGGAAAATTTCTGCAAGATTCTCCAACCTTAGATATTCCAACCTTTAATCGAGAAACCGAAAAATACATGAACTGCGAAAACAATCCCGATCGCTGTGTCTGGTAAATCATGCTGCACGATATAATAGATCCTAGTTGATGTTGCAGGCGATCGTCCTATGGTTCAGTCCCTCCCTCTCATTCAAAAAAAACATATCTCACTGGAAGCCTTCTTAGAAATGCCTGAGACTAAGCCAGCTAGTGAATGGATTGCAGGAGAAATTATCCAAAAACCTATGCCACAAGGAAAACATAGTGCGATTCAGCTTGAATTAGCGGCAATGATTAACTCACAGCTAAGGCGATCGAAAGTTGCGCGTCCTTTTCCTGAACTGCGTTGTACATCTGGCGGTCGATCGTTCGTTCCTGATATTGCGGTCTTTACTTGGGATCACATTGCGCGAGACGTTTCGGGAGAAGTTGCTAATGTGTTTACCAAGGCACCAGATTGGACGATTGAAATCTTGTCTCCTGAGCAGAGTCAAACTAAAGTCGTCAAAAACATTGTCCATTGCCTCAAGCATGGGACTCAGATGGGCTGGATGATTGACCCGGACGATCGAACGGTCTTGGTATATCAACCTAATCAAGAAATTGCTATTTTTGATGCTGATGAGGAAATGCTTCCTATGCCTGGTTTTGCAAGCAGTTTGCAGTTGACGATCGGAGAACTCTTTAGCTGGCTGACAGATTAACTATTTTAATTAATCTTATTTGCGTGAAATCTGATCGATCTTCACCAAATTTTCTGCCTCAATTTTTTTAACCTTTCCTCTATGATTGAGGCATCTAGCAATACTCCGGACATTTTTAGGCGGCTATAAGCCCGTATTCTCGTAGGGATTGGAAATTCGGATGGGATTTAATTAAGGTTGAGTCTAGACCCAAGTTTGAAATAAATCGGCCCAATAAATGATCATTCAGCATCCCCCGTTTGACATTGTTCATCGAAAAGATGAATTCTTTAGTCCCTGTATGTTGGAGCCTTGCTTCTCGTTTTGCCAGATTCAAGGCCATCAGACTGGCATTAAAATGAAAGTCCAATGCTTTTTCATTCCTTGCTTGACAATCACTTAAGCCCGTAAATTGTTTCGCATCGCGGAAAATAAACTCGATTTGAAATCGTAACTTGTAAAGTCGCAGAATCTCCTCAGCACTTTGGCCCACATCCGTGGAGAACAGCAGCACATACCCTGGCTTTGCCGGATTCCGACGGTCCAGCAGAACCGCTAGACGAATCCTTCGTTTGAGGGTTTGATGCCAAACGACCAAGGTATACAGGTCTATTCCGGGTTCCACCTGTTTCACCCAAGTGAATCGGCTAAAGTCGCTAAAGTCTACTTTTCCGTCATATTGACGCTTTGCTCCTCTGGCCTTTTGCTCTCCCTCGAATAGATAGCGCAGATTCGCATCTTGCCGTAGCCTACTAATCACCGCTAATTGCAGTCCCAATGCTCCATGAATAAAGGGAGCATTGGCATAA
>JANMIS010000867.1:0-3877 GCA_031375925.1 Synechococcales cyanobacterium OTE_70_concoct_197_sub | reverse complement strand
CCCACCTCAATCCTCGCACCTCAATCTAAGGGAACGCTATGCCTGAAGGTCCAGAAATTAAGTTAGCTGCCGATCGCATTGCGAAGGCGATCGTGAACCAGCCGATTACGGAAGTTTTCTTTGCATTCGAAACGCTAAAGTCTTATGAAAGCGCCTTTTGTGGCGAACAAGTGGTTTCAATTCGGCCCCGTGGAAAGGCATTGCTGACGCGCTTTAGCAATGGATTGAGTATTTACAGTCATAATCAACTCTATGGCGTTTGGTATGTCCGTAAAGCGCAAAGTTTTCCTACAACTAATCGACAGCTTAGATTAGCCCTGCATACGCCGAAAAAATCAGCTTTGCTTTATAGCGCCTCTGATATTTTGGTTCTGAACGATGATGAGATTGCAGCGCACCCATTTTTAAATCGGTTGGGTCCAGATATTTTGGATGAGGCGGTGACGGCGGGCGAGGTGTTGGAACGCTTGACTGATAAACGTTTTATGCGACGAGGATTTCCAACTTTATTATTAGATCAAGGCTTTCTCTGCGGTCTGGGCAATTATCTTCGGAGTGAAGTGCTTTTTTTGGCAGGGATTCATCCGACCAAGCGCCCGATCGATTGTACTTCAGAGCAATTACAACGCTTAGCCGCAGCGACGATCGAAGTCCCTCGGCAATCTTATGAGACCAAAGGAATTACCAATGATTTGACAACTGCACTGGAACTCAAAGCACAGGGAAAACCGCGATGGTTTTATCGTCATTGGGTGTTTTCGAGAATGAATCAGCCTTGTTACGTTTGCGGCGATCGAATTGTAAAGGATGAAGTGGGCGGTCGTCGCGTCTATTTTTGCCCGACTTGTCAACCAAACTAAAATAATTATAGTAGATATAATATTGTCGATCCAAATTTGTGAGACCATGGGAGGTTAGTTTTGCACGATTGCCATGATCTTTGATTCCAATCACTATTGGTTGCGGAATGCTCATGTGCCCCTCTCGTTAATGGTGGGTAGCTCGAAGTGGACCCCTCGCAAACCGCCGATCGACCACCTGCTCTGTGTTGATATCGAAATTCAAGATGGGACGATCGCAACCCTTACCGCAGCGGGGATGTTCACGAGTTTTGAGGTGCCGTCGATCGATCTCCAGAAAGGCATGGTCATCTCTTGCTTTGCTGAATTGCATACTCATCTAGACAAAGGACACATCTGGGAACGCACCCCTAATCCTGATGGCAGTTTTGCCAGTGCATTGAATGCAGTGGAGAAGGACTGTAAAAAGTATTGGAATGCAGAAGATGTTTATCGACGGATGGAATTTGGGATTAAATGTAGCTATACCCATGGCACAAGGGCAATTCGGACCCATATTGATTCATTGGGAAAGCAGGCGGCCATTAGTTGGAAGGTGTTTGATCAGTTGCGATCGGAGTGGGCCGATCGAGTAACATTGCAGGCGGTTTCGATTGTGCCCCTAGATTATTTCATGACGACAGCAGGTGAAAAACTTGCAGATTTGGTTGCACAAATGGGAGGAATTCTCGGTGGGGTAGCCTTTACGAATCCTGATTTAGATGCCCAAATTGAACGAATTTTTCAATTAGCTAAAGCGCGGAAATTAAATTTAGATTTCCATGTGGATGAAAACGGAGAAGCTGATTCACGCTGTTTGAAGCGCATTGCGGAGGCAACCATTCGCCATAAATACAAAGGTAAAGTAGTGTGTGGACATTGCTGTAGTTTGTCTGTACAGCCAAACGATGAAGTTCAGGAGACGATCGCGCTGGTGAAGAAAGCCGGGATTACGATCGTTAGCTTGCCGATGTGCAATTTATATCTACAGGATCGCAATATTGCTAAAACACCTTACTGGCGAGGTGTAACACAAATTCATGAGCTTAAAAAAGCAGGCGTTCCAGTGACGATTTCTAGTGATAATTGCCGCGATCCGTTTTATGGATTTGGCGATCATGATGGATTAGAAGTTTTTAATATGGCGGTCCGAATTGCCCACCTCGATCGGCCCTATGGCGATTGGATTAATGCATTGACGTTAACGCCTGCGGAGGTGATGGAACTTCCCCATTGGGGGCAGATTGGAGCGGAGATGCCTGCGGATTTGATTATTTTTAAAGCGCGAACTTATAGTGAACTGCTATCCCGATCGCAGCATGATCGAATTGTATTGCGATCGGGAAAGGCGATCGCTCGAAGTTTGCCTAGCTATGCAGAATTAGATGATTTGGTGATAGTTTAATTCAAATTTGCTTCGACTTCTGCAATGGTCTGAATGGGAATAAATGGAGCCGTTGCACAAGCAAGTGAAATCCAAGTCCCTGATTGTCTCATCGATTCAGAAAGGGCCACTAAAACCATCACTAAATCAGCCCCTAACCAACCGGAAGAAATAGTAGAGCTTTCGTTCTGTTGAATGCAATAGACAAAGTGTTCACACAGGGCTTGCAATGGTTCCTGTGGTGCCAGTGGGAGCACTTCGCGAGATTGCCGATCGGGCACAAATGATTGCTCAGTGCGCACCAATTCTCCATACTGAATCACCAAAGGTTCTGCTGCAAGTTCATCAAAAATCAAAGGTCCCCGATCGCCGACGATCGCCATCCGACGCTGTTTATCGCAGTTTAGCCAAGAGAAATGTAAATCTGCACAAAATCCATTGGCATATTCCAATGTGGCCCAAATGGTATCAGCCAAACCATTGGGCGAAAGGTCGTTTTGTTTTTCAGTTTGTAGCCAACCTTGCCCCCGCGCCATGACTCGCACAGGCCGATCGCCTAACCAATAATTCAAAATCGCAATGTCATGAATTGCTAAATCCCAGAGCGCGTCCACATCTTGACGCACAGGAGCCAAATGCGTTCGTGTGGCATAACCATAGCGAAGATTGCCTAAATCTTGAATGGCACGACGGCCTCTAACGATCGCAGGATTAAATAAATAAGTGTGGTCAACAATGAGTTGAACATTGTTGCGTTGAGCGAGTTCACAGAGTTCGATCGATTCATACACTGTCAGCGTTAAGGGCTTTTCTGCAAGAACGTGTAACCCTTTAGACAATGCTGCATGAATGATTGCGTAGTGCGTTTCAGCGGGAGTCGCAACCACGATCGCATCTAATTCCAAACGGTTCAGCGCTGTTTGCCAATCGGTGAGCCATTGGGTATTACTAGGAGCAATTGCAGAAAAGGTTTCCTGCGATCGAGTGAGATTGGGCTGCCAGGGGTCAATGACGGCACTCACGGTCACATTTGGGTTTTGTAAAAAGTTTCTCAGAAGATGACTACCCCAACGCCCGACGCCCATCATGGCAATGCGGAGGGTTGCTTGGGTTGTTTTTGGGCGGGTACCTGTATGGAGCATGGATCAGGCCTAAAATTTCGCGTAAAGGGAACGATCGTTGAACTGTTTTAAAGTCCAGTTATGCTGATAGTGCCCAAGACTAAAAATTCTCTAGCGTCTGGGGGTAAAACAGAAATCGCTCAAAACCCAGTGCGTAGATCTGTTGAAAAACTTTCCGATGAGTTAAAAGCTATTCAAGCTGACAGTCCATCTCGATCGATCGAGAAGATTTACAATGCATTGGGGATCATCTGAAGTTTTCGTCTAAAATGAACTTTGTAGCGTTAGGCATTGTTTACATATCGAAACCATTTACGGTCGTCCGCAAGGACTCAAAACCAGTCAAATTAAAAAGATTCAGCGCATCTATCACGATCGTCTGCCGATCGATAGCGTGACCACACCCGAATTTGCCCAGCGACTCGCTTCGGTCAGCACAGATATTGGTGAACCGCTCTGTGCCTACGTTAACCGCCGAGGTCAAGTGATTCGCGTCGGCGTGGGCACTCCCCGTCAAACCCAAATTCCACCTA